>JBDTSA010000052.1:0-8942 GCA_039931335.1 Acidobacteriota bacterium | reverse complement strand
AGAAGTTCGCGCAGGCGATCTACAAAAAAACTATCGACAAGCTTGAGCACGAAGCGGTCGAAGATTTTCGGATCGACTTCGAAGACGGCTACGGATTTCGGCCAGACGAAGAAGAAGACGCGGATGCGGTCAGGGCGTCAAACGAGTTAGCCCGGGCGTTTCTCAATAAGACGATCACGCCCTTCTGCGGTTTCCGGATAAAATCCTTAGCCGCGGAAACGCACGCGAGGGGCGTCAAGACGTTAAATCTTTTTCTCGAAAATCTACTTCGAAAAACTAAATCCCGCCTGCCGGAGAATTTCGTCGTCACGCTGCCGAAGATCTCTGATCCGCGAGAGGTCGCTGAGCTATGCCGACGACTGGCGCGCATCGAAGGCGATAATCGCCTCGCCCCCTCATCGATCGGTATTGAGATAATGATCGAAACGCCGCGTTCGATCGTCGATGAAAAGGGACGCATCGCGACCGCGAGTCTCGTCGAAGCGGCGGTCGGCCGATGCACATCGGCGCATTTCGGGGCATATGACTACACGTCCGCCCTTGGTATCTCGGCCGCGCATCAACACCTTCGTCACGACGCCTGCAACTTCGCGCGTCAGATGATGCTCGTCACACTCGCTCCGCTCGGTGTACGTCTCGTCGATTCGGTAACGACAAAGATGCCGGTAGTAATACACAAGGATGCGAAGCTCACCGACGAACAAAAAAGCGGAAATCGTTTCTCGGTCCATGGCGGATGGCGCGAACATTTTGAGAATGTCACCTCGTCGATGTCGAACGGCTTCTACCAAAGTTGGGATCTTCATCCAAACCAACTCGTCGCGCGGTACGCGGCGGTCTATGCATTCTTCTTGCGATCGCGCGATGCGGACGCAGCACGCCTTCGCGGATTTGTGGAGAAGGCCACCAAAGCAAATCTCACGGGCAACACGTTCGACGACGCAGCATCGGCGAAGGGGCTAATGAATTTTTTCAGCTTGGGATTGGATTGCGGTGCGTTCAGTGCGGCGGAAATAAAAAAGGCGACATCGCTGTCGGCCTCGCAGTTTAGAGTTCAGAGGTCAGGGTTCAAAGTTCAAGATCTGCTTCTGAACTCTGAAGCCTGAACTCTGCGCTTTAAACTCATAAACCTAGTCACTCGACATCGCCTCGGTCAGCATCTCTTCGCGCTGTTCACGTGCCGTGGCGATATGCGGTTGCTTCGGAAAACCAAACGTGTTTGGTTCTTCGAACGGGGATACGCTCAAGGGCACGCCCTCGACATCCATTCGGTGAGCGATGATCTTCGAGATCAGTTCTTGTTCGAATTGCGAGATATTTAAAAACTTCACGCCGATCCCGGTATTCTCGAAACGATAAACAGCCTTGCAGCTCAAGGGAAGACGGTTCTTGTTCGGGAGCTCGATCTCAAGCCGAAATTCGTCGCCCGAATAGATATTCTCTTCCCAGTCGGTGAAGCACCCGCCGATGCTGATCTGCTGCAGCAGCGTGTTCTGTTTTTCACCGTACTTTGTAATAAGAACTGCCGGAATATCCAGCGAGAATCTTACGTGCTTTCTTTGATTGATGGACATCGGGTTGAAGAATGCAGGCGGCTGAAGCGTCCGCGAGAGGCTGTTAACATTTTAGCGATTCGCCGTGCGGAAAGGCAACAAGTTTTTCTTTAAGCCCTTAATTTCGTGAGTTCCGTGAATTTCGGCGCTTACGAGTAATGCGCGGCGACATCATGAAATCACAAAACACATGGAATACACGAAAAAACCATCCGCGAACGGATGGTCCTAAATTCGGCGATAATTGAAGCCTTACGCGCTGACTGCTTCGTTTTTTCCGCAGTGCTTGTTGAACGCTTCGGTCAAAGCCTGGGCGATAACTTGCGGCGGACGGCCCTCGAGGTCGCGTCGCTCGAACATCTCGACAAGCTTTCCATTTTTCAGAAAACCGATCGACGGCGATGAAGGCTGATAGCCCGCGAAGAAATCCCGAGCAGTCTCGGTCGCGTCGATGTCGGCTCCCGCAAAGACCGTGATCGCCCGATCAGGCTTCGCTTCCGTGTTCTGCAGCGCCATCGCGATACCCGGGCGAACGCCGCCAGCCGCGCATCCGCAAACGGAGTTTACAATGACCATTACGGTCCCATCGGTGTTTTCGACTGCGTCCTTCACTTCTTCGGACGTTTTCGTTTCTTCTATTCCAAGCTGTGCGAGCTCGGCACGCATTCCTTGGATCATTATTTCTGGATATGGCATATGTATTTCCTCTTAAATGACTCGCCAGGCTAATCCTGACCTTTTGTTCAAGTATCAAGCAAGCGACGGATGCGGTCAAGCGGCTTGATTCTTGCTTACAACTCCTTGTTTAAGAAATAGCCGTGAAATGGCCGTAAAAATACCTAGGGCCGGATTATTTTCGAATGGAAACAGGACATGGGAGAACAAATATGATCGTCATCAGGATCTCGATATTATTTTTGATCAGCTTATTTTTGCTTAGCTGTAATACGGATCAGACGCAGGAAACCGCGACGATCCCGCCGTATCAAACCGGACCCGCGTACACGGATACCGAAGGCGACGAGTATTGGGCGAAGGACAATTTCGATCTTCAAAGGGCCGGCGATTTATTTGAGCGTTCGAATTCGCCCGAAGAGTTCGAACGATATCTCAACGATGATGACGGTATCAACAACCTTGACCTGAACGGCGACGGGTATGCCGATTACGTAAGTGTAGAGGAATACAACGATCGTGATTCGAATTCGCGCGGCCTTTCGTTGTTCTCTCGGTTCGGTCCGAACCTGATCCAGGAGATCGCGACGATATTGCTGTATCGCGACGGCCCGAACTATCCGGGTGCCCGGATCCTCATGAACGGCAACGATCAACTCTACGGCGACAACTATTACTACGAGACAAACTGGCTCGACCGCGACCTCGGCATGGCGACATACCTCTACGGCAATCACGATCGTTATCGATCGCCATATTACTATGACAACTATCCGTCGGGTTATCAGGCTTATGACATCGTCGACACGCCGGTTTACCGCACGCGGATCCAGCAGCTTTATCCGCAACCTGTATTCGTCTATACGACAGCTCCGACGTTCATCGATAAGGTGAAGATCAAATCGCCTAACAACGGTCTGCATCTCGGCCAGATTCACGCAAAGCTCGTGAAACCGACGCAGGAGCAAGAGGAATTTATCAAGAGCAATCCCGGAAGGTCTCGTGTCGCGAAGGACGACAAGGGCGGACGGCGAAACGATTCCTTGCAGGCCGACGACAAACCCGGACGCGACAATCCGCCGCGCAGCGATCGCGGTGACGAACGTGGGAATCCGGCGAAAGAGAATCGCGGTGCCGATCGAGGAAACCCGAATAAACCTGCAGGCCGAAATCCAAATCCGGGTGGCGGTGGTCAGCCAAAAATGAATAATCCGAATAAGGGCGGCGGCAATCCCGACAAAGGCGGAGGCAATCCGAATAAGGGCGGCGGTCAAGGTGGCGGCAAGGGAAAGAAACCGTAGCCTATCGACGAGAGACTGGAGACTGGAGACTGGATGTTAACTCTTGTCTCTTGTCTCTTGTCTCTTGTCTCTCGTCTCCTGTCTCCTGTCTCCAGTCTCGGACCGCCTTGAAGTCGTAGTAGGATCAACCAATGGACGATAAATACAACATACGAAAAAGCACAAAGCCTCTCACGAAACAGGAGGCTATCGCCGAACAGATCGAGGAGCTCGTAAAGCGTCGAGCCAAAATTACGAACCTGGCCGAAAAGCAGAAGATTAACGAAGAGATAACAAAGCTTTTCGCTCAGTACGAGAGACTGAAGATCTAAGGGAGAGATGTTGAAACGTACGATCCGTCGAACAAATTCTTGCTGTGTCTCGACGTCGCCGCTATTATGTTACCGGCCAACAACCAGCGTTAAATCCTATGAAAAAACTACTCCTTCTCGCAGCGTGTTTCGTCTTAACCACCTCGTCGGTCATCGCTCAAAAAACTTCCATGGATTACCTTCAGGAAGGCAGCGTATTCTACATGAACGGCGCTTACAAAGGTGCGATCAAGCCGTATCAGAAAGCTCTCGACCTTGAAAAGAAGGATCGGAAGCTCGAACGAAAATTCTGGATCGTCCTCGTCGATAATCTCGGCATGGCGTACGGAATTACCGGCGATGTCAAATCGTCGTTCGCGGTCTTCGATTATGGTATTTCAGTCGAGCCGACATATCCGCTCTTTTACTACAACATGGCGTGCGGTTATGGTGAGCTCGGCGACGAGGACAACGCGATCAAATGGCTGCGCCCCGCCTTTAAGAACAAGGGCAACATGATGGCCGGCGAACGATTTCCTAACCCCGAAACCGACAGTTCGTTTGCGAAGTTCCGCGATCGTGAGAAGTTCCGAAATGCGATCAACGAGATGAAGGCTGGGAAGTGATTCGGTTGATGCCCCGCGGTTCTCGTATCAGTTCACCGGCAGTATCGTCTTCAACTGCCAATCGATATCGGCAAACATGTCATCACGTTTGATCAGCAGCCAGTTCTTTTCGCCGGCACTCTTTAGCCCGCTCATTCGAACCAAAATAAATTCCCCGCGTACTTTCTTGCCGAGGAACGTGAACTCGATACGCCCCTCATCGTACTGAAGCTGCGGATCGACGAGGGTCTCGTACTTGCCGCTGTCCCAGATGCGAACTTCGCCGGCGCCATATGTGCCCTCGGCAAGCGTCCCCTCGAATTTAAAATAATTCAGGCTGTGATCGGGAACGGCGACGGCCAACCGTTTTTCGTCCGGGTCCATCGAAGGTCCTTTCGGCACCGCCCACGATTTTCCGGTCCCGCCGATCTCGAGACGCAGATCAAAATGCAAACGCGTCGCATGGTGTTCATGAATGACGAACCGCTTGCGGATCGGCTTCTGTTTTGTCACGGCGTTGCGAGGAACTTTTAGAACGCGCATATTAGTCTATTTACCTCCCCGGAATTGTTTTGAATTTTCTTCCATCCCGCTCTAAGTGACGGTCCCGGGGGAAAAGGTTCCATATGCTATCGCCAATTTCCTATCAGCACGAACGGCGACCAGAAGTAGGGGTGCGAGAACGGAGCGTTCGGATCGCATTTGAACTCATCCTTTTTAGCACCCGTACCAAATGTCTCAGCTCGGCAGCCGTTCGATTTGCCGCTCGCCTTGATCTTTCCGTCGATCATTTCTTTTTGCGCAAGACGGATCGCCTCGGCTTTATTCATCGTCGGATTCGCTTTCTTGATCCGGTAAAACTCGGTCATGAAAAGCGACGTGCTTTCGTCCGCGACTTTCCACAGAGTCGCGAGCACGGCCTTGGCACCTTTCTTCTGAGCGAGCATCCCAAGGCTCTCGACCTCGCGGCCGTTCGCATCTCCGGTCGAAACGCCGGTCTGACACGCGGACAAAGTAAGCAGCTCGACGTCTTTAAAATCGAGGGCCTCATCGCGTCCGATGTCGAAAAGCGAGAGACGCGTTCCGTCGCCAAGCAGCAGCGCCGAATCCTGATCGTTGGCACCCAAACTAAAATGCGTCGCAAGGTGCAGAACGTTGAATGTCTTGCCATCGTCCGTCTGCTGGGGCACCGTGTTTCGAAGCGATTCGAGATTGAATTGCTCGTCGAGCATCCGCATGCCGGAAAGAATACCGGTTGTCGCTTTATCATCGCGCACGATCGAACCGATCTCTTCGGGAACCGAAGGAAGTGCGCTGAATCCGGCATGCGGTTTCGAAACGCCGGCCCCGATCGCACGCCACTCTTCACCGCTCGGTTTTGCAAAAAGACTCGTCTGCCGCCCGAGCGTGACAACGACATTTTGATAACGCTCGGCAAGATACGTTTTGCCGTCGGGTGAAAGAGCGGCAAGCGGGATATAACGCAGCGAACCGTCGAGCGACCAAAGGATCGTCTTCGCACCGGCACCGCGCAAATCGTTCTCGAGCGGCTTTACAAAAATATCGTAGAGTTCCTTGCCGAGCTTTCGCGGATCGACATTCGGATTCTGCAGCGCCCTTTGAAATTCAAAGATCTTGCGGTTAATGTCCGCACCCGTCAATTTCATCGAGCTGTATTCGACTTTCCGATCGACCATCGCCCGGCCCGTCGTGACGATCGCACGATAACGCTCGGGCAGCAAATAAGTCGATACAAGTACGACGTCGGGGCCAACCCGGCGAAGATCGGCTTTTAACGTTTCGATACTTTGCGGCGTGATGACCGTACCATCCTCGACCTTCTTACTGAACTCGGCCGTCAGCTTTGTAAAGAAAGTTCTCATTCCTTCGCCCGCACCTTCGACTTCGTTCTTCAAACGCAAATACTGAGCCTCCTCGGCGTCAGGTAGTTTTCCGTTCGCCTTGATGCGCTTGTCAGTGAGAACCTGAAACTGAGTCCCAAGCGAAGTCAGTGACGCCGACACGCGAGAATATTCCTCGAGCGCCTTTCTCTCGGTCTCGTTCAACGCCAACATCGCCTGATCATCCGCTTCGGCGGCGTCACGTCGGACAAAATCGAAATATTCTTCGGCCTTTAATAGATCGAGGACTTGCTGAGCTTCGGCCAAACGTCCTTCGTCGATCAGCAGATTTGCAAGTTGGCGGTAGGTCTTCTCATTCGACCGTATGAAACTCTTTTGCGCGGACTTCTCAAGCGAACGTGCGTTGGCGCGAATCGCCTGGTAACCGTTGACCGCTTGCTTGCCGTAAAGAATTCCCAATCGCGGCTGCTTGCGTCTCGCCCACAGCGTCATCATGTCGCCAAGCGCCGTCGCCTCGACATCGCCATACTTGATCTCGCGCGCAAGCACGATCGCCTTTTGTAAATTTTCGATCGCGTTGTCGTATTGGCCGAGATCGCGGTATGTCTCGCCTAAACTGTCGTACAGAAAAGCCTCTGGTCGGCGGTCGCCGGCTTTTCTATAAATCGGCATCGCGCGTTCGTAGAGCTCGAGAGCCTTCGCATAATTGCGTCGCTTGTAAAAAACGAGACCGAGGTTATGAATAGCGTAACCTTTCTCGCGATCGTACTTGTTCGCTTCCATCAAACGGATCGCATCTTCGAAATAGGTTTGCGCTTTTGCAAGCTCGGGCACGCGTAAGTAGACGTATCCGAGATTGCTGAGACAGACACTTTCCATGTACGGGCTGTTCAGTTTTCGGGCGAGCTCGAGAGCTTTCGTCGTGTACTCGGCGGATTTCTCGAGTTGGTTGAGGGCCGAATACGAATTACCAATATCGACATAAACGTTCCCGGTTAGATAATCATTCTTTTCGCGAATCGAACCTTCAAGGGCGATCAACGAGTAACGGATCGACTCGCCGTGGTTGCTGATCGCATAGTAGTGATTCGCCAGCGAATGGGCGACACGGTTGTCCGCATTCTCGGGTTCGAACTCGAGAAACAGCTTTCGCGCGGCCTCGATCTTGACCAGCGCTTCGTCATGCTTATTGAGGAATGCGTCAACGTCCGAATATGCCAGCAGCGCATACGCCTCGCCGCGTTTATTATCCACTTCACGAAACAACTTGATCGCGCGTTCGACGCCAACGCGAGACTCGTCGCTCCGGCTCATCGCCTGATAATTGATCGCACGGTCCAGCGTCGCTGCTGCTTCGCCATCAGTGTTCTTCGTGATCGCAAAAAGTTTGACCGCGAGAGTGAGGGAGCGTTCCGCTTCCTCCGACTGAGCATCGTTGACTTGCGCGCGTCCCATCGCCAAAACGGCATCCGCAGCAGCAGCGACGTCGTTGAGATCGCCGTAGATGATATACGCGGCCTGCAGATTTGCAATCGCGACCTGAAATTTTCGCAAAGTCGCCTGCACCGAGCCGAGCCTGAAAAGCGCGGCGGCTTCTCCCGTCCGATCCTTCGCCTGACGATAGAGCGTTAGTCCCTGCCCAAAAACGACAACCGCATCCGAAAGCTTTTCGGACGATCTATGCAGGTCCCCGATGTCCAGTTTCAATTCGGCGACGCCTGAAACATCGTTCAGATCCGAGCGCAGCTTGACCGCGCTTTCCAGCAGCTCCATCGCTTCCGCGCGCTTGCCTTGGGACGAGATGATAAGCGCGAGATTACGTTTCACTGAAGCTTCGCCCGACGGGTATTTTGCGGCCCGGTAATTCTCGATCGCGGATGCATCGTAGCGGGCAGAATCGTCGAGCCTCTCGCCTCGGGAAGCGATAAAGCCGAGATCGTGATACGCAAACGCGAGTTCGAGAAAATTGGAGAGCCGTCGAAATACCTCAATTGAGCGGTCGAAGAATTTGATAGCTTCGGCATCCTGCGAAGCATTCATCCGGCGTACGGCAAAGTTGCGAAGCGCCCGCCCATGCTCGAGCTCGATCACCGCAGCACGCGTCGCGTTTCCGGCGGTAGAAAATAACCGTACTGACTCCTTGAATTTTGCGACGGCACCCTCGATCGCGTCGGTCGAATCACCTGCGGCCATGACCGTCGCTTCTTCAAAAAGTGCTTCGGCACGCTCGGGCTGGGCCCCGACCGGAATGCTCGCCAAAAATACGAGAAGAGCTATCGCGGCTGCCGCGTGCAGAATTTGAACTTTGAAACGCTTCATTTCTATCTTTATCTCCAGTTCCCGATCAAAATAAACGGTGCGCAGTAAAACGGGTGAACGGCAGCACCGAATTATAGCCCGCGTCGCTGCTCAGGTCGTCGACCAGGAACGACCATTCGCTTTCTGATCGATTAGGGATCTTCAGACGGAAGGCGCTGTCCTTTCCGATGGGTCGCTTGAGGACCGCGGCGATGATAGGGCTGCCATCGTTTTGCCCCGAAACCGGGCGGAGCTCTGCCGCTTGGATCTCGAAAGCCTGGCCCTCCATCGGACGCTTGCCGTCCGGGGGCGATCGGTGCGATCGTTCGCCCTGCGATCGAGGTCGGCGTTCTCTCTC
>JBDTSA010000051.1:0-8972 GCA_039931335.1 Acidobacteriota bacterium | reverse complement strand
CGGTATTTAATATCGAGAACGGCGATGGGCTGAGCACTATACTTTCGACCGAGATGACCGAGGCGGAGATCCTGAAGGTCGTCAAACAGGACGAGGGAACTAAGCTAAACCTCTTGACGTCGGGGCCGATCCCGCCGAACCCGGCGGAGCTTATCGGCTCTGAGCAGATGGCGAATCTCCTCAAATTGCTTTCTACTCATTTCACGCATGTCGTCGTCGATTCACCACCGATCACTTCGTTTACCGACGGAGTTCTGATCGCGTCGATGGTCGATGGTGTGATCCTCGTCGTCCATGCCGGCAAGAGCTCGCGGCAGGTTGTGCGTCGCGCGAGACAATTGCTGCAGGATGTTGGTGCTAAGATACTCGGTGTCGTTCTGAATAATGTTAATCTTCGCTCGCAGGATAACTATTATTACTATCAGAGCTATTATCACCGTAATAATTACCGTCCAAGGGACGAGCAGTAAATCTTTGACCGCCTTTGCTGCCGACTGTGTGGAGAAGGCGGTCTTGTTGCGCGAATTCGGACTTCAGAAGGAATGAAACGATGGTCTCACCCGACAAACGAATCTTTGTAGCCGGAGCGGGCGGGATGGTCGGCAGTTCGGTCGTGCGCTCGCTCACGGGACATGGATTTACGAATCTTCTGACACCTGCCTCAAGCGAACCGGATCTGACGGATCAACGCGAAGTTCGCGACTTTTTCGCTGAAACGAAGCCGGAGTTCGTCATTGTCGCTGCAGCGAAAGTCGGTGGGATCCTCGCGAACAACACTTCCCGAGCCGATTTTATTTATCAGAATCTGATGATCGAGGCGAACGTAATTAGCGCGGCGTTCGATTCCGGTGTCAAAAAATTGATCCTGCTCGGCAGCTCATGTATTTATCCGAGGCAAGCCGCCCAGCCGATGCGCGAAGAAGAGCTCCTGACGGGGCCGCTCGAATTTACCAACGAGCCCTACGCCATCGCGAAGATCGCCGGCATAAAATTGTGCGAAAGTTACTATCGCCAGCACGGCTGTAATTTCTTCTCGCTGATGCCGACGAACTTGTATGGTCCGAACGACAACTTCGATCTCGAGACGTCACATGTGATTCCAGCGCTGATGAGAAAATTTCAAGAGGCGAAGGAGCGAGGAGAAACGACGGTTCAAATCTGGGGCAGCGGCCGTCCGCGGCGCGAGTTCATGCATGTCGACGATCTCGCCGACGCGATCCTCTTTGCTCTGAATGAAATTGACGCGGGCACGATCTACGATCACGGCATCTCACACCTCAATGTCGGCACCGGCACGGACATGACTATTCTCGAAGTTGCGACGGCGATAATGGAAGTTGTCGGATTCGACGGAGAGATGGTCTTCGACGATTCAAAGCCGGATGGCACGATGCAGAAACTCCTCGACGTGAAGCGAATGCACGACCTCGGATGGCGGCACCAGATAGAACTCGGCATCGGCCTTGAACAAGTTTACAAATGGTACTTGCAACACTTGCCAGCGACGCTCGAAACGGTCTCAGCATAGTGTTACTACTTTATGAAAAAAGCGCTGATCACCGGCATCACTGGACAGGACGGCAGCTATCTTACCGAGCTGCTGTTGGAGAAGGGTTATGAAGTTCACGGGATAATCCGCAGATCCAGCTCGTTTAATACCGGACGCATCAATCATCTATACGAAGATCCCGAGGTTCTAAACAAGCGCCTGTTTCTTCACTACGGCGACCTCATCGACACAAGCAGTCTGAATCGTCTGCTCGAGAAGATCGCGCCGGACGAGATCTATAATCTTGCCGCCCAGAGTCATGTCAAAGTCTCGTTCGAGATCCCCGATTACACCGCTCAGGTAGATGGGCTCGGGACGTTACGGTTTCTCGACGCAATCCGCGAGACCGACCTTCGTCAGGTTAAGTTCTATCAAGCGTCGACATCCGAACTGTTCGGCAAAGTACAACAGATCCCGCAGACTGAAAAGACGCCGTTCTACCCGCGCTCGCCATATGGTGTCGCGAAGCTTTTTGGATATTGGACGATCGTGAATTATCGCGAGGCATACGGCATCTTTGCGTCGAACGGGATCCTTTTTAATCATGAATCGCCGCGTCGCGGCAAGACGTTTGTCACGAAAAAGATCACGAGGGAAGTGGCACGCATCGCGCTCGGCGAGTCGAAGGTCCTTGCCCTCGGCTGTCTCGAAGCAAAACGCGACTGGGGTTTTGCTCCGGAGTTTTGCGAAGGTATGTGGCGGATAGTTCAGCATGAAACCGCCGACGATTTCGTACTCGCGACCGGAGAAACGCACTCGGTGCGCGAGTTTGCCGAAACCGCGTTTGCGTATATTGGTATCGCGCTCGAATGGTCTGGCAGCGGCGAAAACGAGATTGCCCGAATCGCATCGGTCGACAAAGATATATTCGAAGAAAAAGTCGGATCCGGACCGGAACACACAGATATTGGCGATACGGTCATCGAGATCGACCCTACATACTTCCGACCGACCGAAGTCGATATCCTTATTGGCGATCCATCGAAGGCTTCCGAAGTCCTCGGATGGAAATCACAAACCTCGTTCAATGAGCTGGTCGAATTGATGGTCGATGCGGACATCCGTTTCATTAGATATCCGGAGCTCGATTACTAGGCTGTATGGCGAACGTTAGGATCGAAGTCGTAACCCCGGTTCACAATCGAAAAGAGCTCACGCTCCGATGTCTAGAGAGTCTCAAGCAGGCGGAGCTGGCGGGTATCGATCTGCACGTTATCGTCGTCGACGATGGTTCGACGGACGGCACCGCAGAGGCGCTGGCCAAGCAGTTTCCGCACGTAACGGTCATTGTCGGTGACGGAAACCTTTGGTACACAGCTGGAACGAATGTCGGATTGAAGACGGCTCTCGAGAACGATCCGGATTACATTCTCGCAATCAACAACGATTGCGTATTCGATCCGGCATTTCTTCAACATATGCTTCAGTCGGCGACGGCCAATCCCAGATCCGTCATCGGCGGAGTGCTCGTCAATTGGGACGATCGAAAGCGCGTCTTTCAAGTCGCTCCGAAATGGAATGTCTGGTGGGGCGGCATGCGACATTGGGTGAAACAAACTGTCGAGACACTTCCGCCGGAGCCTTGGGAAGTAGAGCTGATAGTTGGCAACTGCGTTCTGTTTCCGGCCGATGCGATCCGCGAGGTCGGACTGATGGATGCAAAGCATCTGCCGCAGTACGGTGATGCTGAGTACACGCCTCGCATGAGAAAGGCCGGTTGGAAATTGTTCGTCGATCCGCGGGCCCGGGTGTATTGCAAGCCGAATGACATCCCGGAACGGATCTCGACGATGTCGGCACGCCGGATGGCGGCAACGATGCTGTTTGATCCTTATCATCCGCACAGCCTCCGGCGGCGGTTGAATATGATAATCGGAAGCTCACCCAACAAGGTTGAAGGGTACGCCGCCTTCGTCATTTTCTTCGTTCGCGTTTTGCTCGGTCGAAATATCGAAGGCCGCTGGGCTATGGAACAGAACGAACAACCCTTGTCCGAGATCTATAAGACTATTCCATGAACAAGAGACGGCGGCTCGTATTCGTCTGGAATTATTTGAGCTGGGGCGGAGCGCAAGTATATTTTTTAGCTATCATGAAGGCGGCTTGTGAGAATTGGGACATCGTGGTGCATCTTCCCAAGGCCTCACCGCCGGATATCGTGCGTTATCTCGAGCAGCTCGATGTCGAATACACACTCGTCGAGCATCATCTTGACCCATCGCCCGCAGACGGACTTGTCGAAAAACTAAACCGTCAGCTCAATCGCATCGCGGTCGAAGTCAAAACTTTTCGAGATCTCTTGAAGTATGACGTGCATAACACGGTCTTCCAGATCGAGATCGCTCCGTGGCAGTCGATAACATTCCTGACGGCGATGTCACTACGCGGTGCCCGAGTCTTCATCACACTCCACAATTTTCTTCCGGACGCTTCCGCCTGGAGGAAGCTCGTTTGGAAGTACCGGTTGAGATTTGTTTCGTATCTACCCGGCTTAAACTTTTTCACGTCAAACGTAGATACAAAGACGCGGCTTCGCGGACTGGCTAACGAGAAATTTTGGGATCGTATCAAAGTAACGTTTACCGCGGTGAACCCACCGCAGATCGACGAGGCATTGAACGCGCCATTCGACCGGGCCGAAACCCTCATCACCCACGGTATCCCTTCGAACGACTTCGTGGTTTTATCGGTCGGTAATTTTATCGATCGAAAAGGAAGGTGGATCTTTCTCGAAGCGGCGAGTCGCGTTCTCCGGTCCGATTCAAATATTACGTTCGTCTGGCTTACTCCGCAGGTGCCGTCGACGGAAGATGAAAAGCGAATCGGTGACTACGAACTTGGCGAAAAGTTTAAGCTCGTCCATTCCGCGGCATTGGGAACCGAGCGTCTCGACGTTCTAACTTTCTTTCGCATCGCTGACGTGTTTACGCTGCCGAGTTATGTCGAGGGGCTTCCGATTTCGCTGCTGGAAGCGATGGCCCTGGCGCGTCCGAGCATCTCGACAAGCGTCTACGCGATTCCGGAAGCGGTGCAGAATCTCGAGACGGGACTACTCGTCGAGGCCGGCGATGCGGTGGGGCTTGCCGATGCGATCCTCCAATTGAAAAACGACCCAGCCTTAAGAGCGAAGCTCAGCGAGAATGGCAGAAAGTTCGTGGTCGAACACTTCGACGAGCGGGACGCGGCTGCGACGGCGATCGCTGAATACGAGGAGGCGTTGCCCGCGTGAGCGTTGAGCCGAAAAAGAAACGCCGCGGGCTCGCGGCTAATTCGCTGTTCAGTATTATCGCGTGGCTCTTTCCGATACTGCTCGGTTTCATCGCGACCCCCATACTTGTGCACGGCCTCGGCAGCGAACAATATGGACTCTTTGCGATAGTTCTCGGATTTATCAGCTACTCATTCACCTTTGGCGTCGGTAAGGTCGTCGGGAAGTACGTACCCGAATTACAAGCAAGCGGTGAATCGGAAAAGGTTACGGAAGTGATTTCGGCGACGTTCTGGTTTAGCTTGTTCGTCGGCGTTCTCGGGTCGCTTGCTCTCGTGTTTACGGCAACAGTGATCGTCCAGCGGCTGCTCTTGATATCGCCGGAGAATCAGCAGACTGCCGTCAATTCGCTTTATCTCGCGGCCGGAATCGGCGTCGCGTTGATGCTCAGCCAGGTCTTCCAGTTTGTTCTCCAGGGACTGCACAGATTCGACAATTACGTCACGATCACAAATCTCACCGGCCTGCTCCTCGGCGTCGGGAATATCGTTCTCGCGCTAAATGGCTTCGGCGTCCAAGCGTTGCTGATATGGAATCTCGGAGTCGTCGTTCTCACGGGCCTTGTCTTCTTCGTCCGCGCAAAGCATCTGCTTCCGTCGATCGCGCTTTGGAAAAGATCATCGCCGGAAATCTGGACCAGCGTCGTCAGATACGCCGGGAATATCATCCTCTACCAGATATTCGCGAACGTTCTTTTTATTTTCGAGCGCTCATGGGTGATGAGAAAGTTTGGTGCAGCGGCGCTAACCTTCTATTTCGTACCGATGCTTCTGGCGATTTATATGCACGGCTTCGTTGCGAGTATCGTGCAGGCGGTCTTTCCCGTAGTCAACGAAGTACTCGAGAACCGCCAGCGAGTTCTCGAACTCTACAAACGCGCCAACAAACTCATTCTCGCGATCGTCGTTTTCACCGTCACGAATTTCATTTTGTGTGGGAGTTTGTTTCTGAAGTTGTGGGTGAGTCAGGAACTCTCGGCCGCATCCTACGACTTGCTCGTCTTTCACGGACTCACTTTTGGCGTCATAGCGATCGGTATAATGGCATTCCAGCTCGCCGAGGTCTTTAAGTTCCCGGCGCTGAATGTGATAATGACGGGATCTTGGATGCTCCTCGCGATACCGATGATGGTCGTCGCGGCAGGGTACTGGCAGAGCGAAGGCGTCGCGGGCGCAAGATTGGTAGCGGCACTCGTGACGTTTCCGATCGTCGCATACACCGAACGTCGTTTTCTCGGGAGCATTCAATGGAGATTCTGGATAGCCGTCGGTGTTCGGATCGGAATTGCGGCCGCTGCGATGGGATTCGTGGAATGGCTGATATTGAGATCGACGGGTGAATCGTACGTTTCGCTCTTTGCTGCGGGCGGTGCGGGTACGATCGTCTTTGGGGGCATGCTTGCCGCGACGGGCTTTTTCACACGCGACGACAGGCAAATGATCCGACGAAATCTCGACTTTCGGAAACGCTTCGTGGAAAGCGCAGGGGTTATCGAATAGTCAAAGCCGCAAAGTTAAGTAAATGGAAAAAGAATTCGAACTGGTCCAGCGGCTTGAGCTCGTGAAGTCCTTATGCACGGGAAAAAGTGTGCTTCACCTGGGCTGCACGAACTGGCCATACACTCAGGATGCGATAGATGCCGGCACTCTTCTGCACAATGACCTGGTGAACGTCAGCGGCGAACTATACGGATTCGATTTTGATCAAGAGGGAATCGATGCTCTGGCCGCGAACGGTTATGAGCACTTGTTTCGCGCCGATCTTGAGAACCTTGACGAGGTCGATCTGGACAGGACGTTCGATGTCATTGTCGCAGGCGAAATGATCGAGCATCTAAACAATCCTGGAAGGTTTCTGAACGGGATAAAGCGGTTCATGAATCCCGAAACACTTCTCGTCATCACGACGATCAACGCCTATTCGGGAATGCGCTTTTTCATATACGGTCTGCGTGGCCAGCGAGGTAAGCTCGAGCCTGTACATCCCGATCACGTCGCGTACTACTCTTATTCGACGTTGAAGCTGTTGCTCGAGCGCCATGGCTACGAGGTTTCAAATTTTCTATTCTACGATCTAGGTTCCGAGCACCGGCCGCACAACGGCAAATTGAGGAACTTCGTCAACGATGTCTGTGTGAAAATATCGCCGCAGTGGGCTGACGGCGTTATTGCAGTGTGTAAGCTCCCAGGCGCTGAGTAATTCGAAAACCTATCGAGCGGCGGCTCGCGTTACGGTCCTTCGCGCGAACAGATTTACGACCGACAGACTGAGCGCGAGCACAAAGACCAACCTCACCACCGATGGAAAGATCGTGCCATAGAAAGCTTCGTACGAAACGATCGTCATCAGCGAAAAGTACGCCACCTTCTTCCACATCGCCGGATTCGGTGTATCGATAAAAGTCGCGTATATCAATCGCAAGTAGATCCCCAGAATCATCATCCCGATCGGCACACCGATGGGTCCGAAATTTCGAAGAAGATCGCCGAAAGGCGAGATCGCAAAAGAATTTTCACCGAAGTTGAAGTATAAGTCGCTGTAGGCTCGGGCATCGGATGTCGGCGGCTTTTCCTTCCATACAAATCGCGGGATAAATGACGTGTAAAGGTCGTTGAGAATATTATTCTCGATCCCATAGCTCGCTTCGTAAGGAGCAAGCTCCTTATAATTAGCAACCACAACACCGACTGAGCTCAAGTTCTCAACGCGGGCCGCGAGAGCCTCAGTGGATTGCTCGACGATGATCGCGGGATCCTCAGACGACAGATATTCGACGGTCGCGACAACCTGTCCGAAATAATCGCCGGCACTCATTCTGGACTCCGAGCCTTTGATGTTCCGAAACGTGGTGCCGTATGTCGCTCCGACAACAACTGCGAGTAGCCCGATAACGGCGAAGACGAGAGCTACCCGCGGCCTAAGCTTTCGGCCGGACGACAAGAAAGCGAATGCGATCGGCAAAAGTCCCAGGACCAAACTACTTCGCGAACCGAGCACGGCCATTCGTAACGGAAGGAAGATAAGAAGAATAACGATGACCGAATAAAACATTGCTCCGCGTTGTTTGGTGCTGAACACGGCGAGCCACAGAAGGACGGTGCCTTCGGCCAGTATCGATAACAAAAAAAACAGCAGCCCGTCGAAAATATTGACTTCGATGTTTCGCTGGTAGCCGACAAGACCCTGGATGAATCCGAGTGCGTTGAAGGCAACTCCCATCAGGAGCAGCATGATCCCCGGAACCCAAACCTGCTCCGGCTTCCATCGCCATAGCGGGAGACGCGGCTCAATGAGATCGGAAAGGAACTTGCCGATCGGGAGAAAGAATCCGGTCGAGAGCGCAAGAAATCCGACGGAGATATAGATCAAAGTGAGCGGGAGATTGTATTCCGGGTCGTCGATGAAAGATAAAAGGTACGGGTTGACCCAGCCAAACGCTATCAGCACTCCTCCGATCACGAACGCAGGAAAAATATAGGACCACGCGGCGTAAACCAAAGGATGGAACAGGTCGAATTTCCCGGTGTAGAGGAGGTAGACGCTTGGGGACAGAACGCATACTCCGGCGAGGAACGACCATGGCAGCAGATAAAAGCCGTGCATTGCACTTCCAAGCTCATTGTCTATCCAAATGAAACTCGCGATCGCGGCTATCACGAGCGCCCAGATAATCACGATCGGTACGATCAAATTACCGCGATCGCGCCCGCCAGCCGGAATCTTATAGGGAAATTGTATTGCCATTACTTACTTAGCCGAGCGACGACGATCCTGCCTTCTCCGCCTTTCTCTCCTTTCAGCAGAGGACTCAGAAGCCTGCCGGTCACCGCGGCGATCTTCCCCTTAAAGTTAGTTCCCGTCGCGTAACGGTATCGATTAAAGCACTCGTGCACCGTTTCAAACCCCGCCTCTTCGAGCATCATCTCGAGCTTCCATTTAAAGATCGGCGTGATGTGTGCGGGACGAACGGTCTCGTACGCGCCGAACGCGTTGAGTCTTCCAGTGTACAAGAAAATCAAACGCGAATTAACCGCCTCGACGTTCGGCGTCGTTAGAAACATGAGCCCGCCAGGTTTCAAAAGCCCGGCGCATTCGCGAATGAACCGAAACGGGTTTTCCAAGTGTTCGACTATTTCGATCGCCGCGACCGCATCG
>JBDTSA010000050.1:0-9081 GCA_039931335.1 Acidobacteriota bacterium | reverse complement strand
AGCTAGAGTCACTACTTCTTTGAAAAATAACCCGGATGGCTCGAGTTGAACTGCCGTTGGAGCGTTCTTATCTAATGGAGCGCCATCGATTGTCTTGACGGCCGTCATCGTTATCTCAGTCTCTTTTTCGATAGCGTTTGGCGGGATCTCAAGCTTGAACGTGCTGCCGTCTGCTGACGTGAGCGATAGGCTTCCGCCGGCCGGCGTGATCTTGCCGGTCGCGGTCTTTTTGTTATCGAGCTGGACCTTTACGTCGAGTGACTTTCCCGGCGTGATGAAATCGGGCGTTGGCGCTCCGCTCACTGGTTTAGAAGTTTTGTCCTTCAGGAAGGAACAGGACAGCGACACGGCGAGAAGTATTAAAAGAAGCGGCAGATGCTTTGCGTTTTTCATGGTTCGATTCTCTAATGTGAGCATAAGACTTTGAACTTAGGTCCCGTGGGCGGGAAAAGAGATATGGATCGGTCCTATTTCGGCGGTTCGATCGGGTATTTTTGCGTCTTGTAGAAATATGAATTCGGGAATGCGGAGCTGCTCACGAACGGGCCTTCTCTTTGCGTGGGCTCGCCGGCCCGCATGACGAGGTTCCATTCGTCGATCCCGGAAAAATACTCTTTCGATATCTGGTAGGTCACCGTTTCGAGTTTTGTCGGCTGCGTCTTGACCAGCTTGCCCCAGTTGTCGGATTGCGATACCCGTCCGTCGCCGCCGGTGACGGTGCCTTTCGTCCACCCCTGTATGTAGCCCTTCTGCGGAGTGATGGTGAGGCTGTTGCCGCTCAATTTGTACGTCCCGGTCTCTTTGGTGAACAGCAGTTCCGACATGGCGTAGGAGAATGTCTTGACCATAAAAACGTAAGTGCCGTTTGGGCTGAAGTCGTACTGCCGTTTAATGTAGCCGCTGGTGCCGTGACTCATGGCGAACGAGCTTTGATCGCTTGTTGTCATGCCCCACGAACCAACGATTGCGGAGACGTCGCCACTTGTCGGTGCGGCCGTCTGCGCCGGCGCGGCTTCGGGTGTCTTCAGACTGATCGATTCGAGAAAGGCCGTCAGCGTCGGTTCATATTTCTGGGTGTTCGTTAGAACGAGGACGTTGACCATCTTTCCGTAGCCGCTTATGTTCAGCAGCACCACAACACCTTTCGTGCCCTCCTTATCGAAGGGCGCATATCCGCCGAGCGCTTTCCATTCTTCCTTATTGTCGGCGGGAAGCATCTGAGGCCCGGACGTGGGATTCACCGTTTCTTTAACGATCGTTTCCCATGACGCCTTGAAGCTCTCGGTCGAATTGCCTGCCGACGGTATCGATCTAAATAATGTGATCAGGCAATACGCATCTGCGCCATCGTCGATCGATAGCTGCATCACGTTTTCCTTGATCTGCTTTTTCCAGCCGGCGGGCACACGAAAAGTTGCGATATCGAAAGTCTCATTCGTCTGCGCGATCGCGACTCCCGACAAAAGCAAAAGACAAAAAGCGGTGATAAGTATTCGTTTCATAGATCTACCTTTTGCAGCGTGCGAGAGCCCATTCCCATGTGACGGTCGCGCCATCCGGTGCCTGTACCTGCTTCGTTCCCTGAAGCAGATCGCCTGCCGGGCTCACGAATCGTTCGCCGTAACGACCATCGGCCAACATGTCCGCCACCAGGATCGATGTATTCGAATACTCACTGCTTTCTTCGGCATACTCGAGCGGGCAGTCCGTATCGAGTATTTCGAAAAAGGTATGAATGCGGGCATCGACCGCATCCGACGCAAAACCGAATGCGAGAGTGTAATCACGATCGCCGCCGGCAAAGCGAAGATCGAACCTCTGCCGGAACGAGCCCAGAAACGTGGTCTCGCTTCCGCTCCGAAATTTTGTCTTGTACGAACCCTCTTTCGGACCGCAGCACGGATCGCCTTCGCGGTTGCCGTCGAAAATATCTGAGTATCGTCCGCTAACCCGGTAATCGGCCGGTCGCGGTTCCTTCTTTGCCTCGATGTCTTCCGGTGTCCGGGGGTTGAGCACGACGTTCACCGACTCACTTTTCTCGATGCGCCGTATACCGTCGCCCGTCGAGTTTCCGTTTGAGGTTCGGTTCGCCTTTACGACGATCGTCCTACTCAATTTTTTTGTGTAGTTAATGTATCCGCCCCAATCATCCGAACACGGCTGCCAATCACGGACGGGCACTGAGACCTTGTAGGTTTTCAAAGCCATCTTGGCGAGAATGTCCGGCACGACCTCGATGATCGCCTTGAGCCCAAAATCTCCCTCGAAGCCAAACCAGAAGATCTTCGGAATATCGTCGCTCGCGTCCATGCTTTCGGTGGCGACGCTGACGGTGAGCGCAGCTTTCTTCGCCTTCGGAACTACTGGTTCCTGTTCGAGGTCTCTGTCCTGCGGTTTTCCGAAGAGTGTTATCTTGTTCTCGCCTAGGTCATCGGTTACCTGGAGAAATATGTCTTGTCTTTTTTTGTCATCGGCGACGATCGTCACGGGATAGCCCCCGAATTTTGAATATCCATCCCCTTCCATAACGGGTTGCCATTTGACCGGCACACCCTTCATCGGACCGTCCTTCGGTACCTCGACCTCCATGCCGGTCGCCGCCTTGACCGCTTTGCCGACACAGTTGATCGTGTCGGCGCGTTTGAAATCGATCCTGAATTTCGCGGTCAGCGTACGTTGCTGTTCATACTCGGTTTTGCGTTTGGTGCGGATGAGCGGCATCGGATCCGTGACTGTAATATCGGCTTGGATATTCATGTTCGCCATAACGACCTTGACGTACGACATCACGAGATTCGCGCCCTCGATCCCTTTCGCAAGATTCTCGAAGCGCTTTTTAATCGCTTCCTTTGGGGCGGTGAAGACCGACGGTATCGATTCCTTATCGAAGACCTTTCCCGCTACCTTTTTAACCTTACCTTCGATCCCGACGATCTTCGTCATATCGGCGACATCTTCGCATGGCGTGAGTGGCGCGAAATTCCACGACGCGGGCGCAAACCGCACGTCGCGGCCACGTGGAAAAAAATGCGAGCCGGGCAACAGGGAAGCGCCTTGTTCAGAGATCGTTTCGAAAGCGTCAATGAGATCGCCGAGAAAAATGCGCTCGATCAGCGACACCTGGATCAGATTTATCCTCGCTTGAGCCGGCCCCGCGGTCGATAGATCGGAAGTGCCCTTACCGAGTTCAAAAATAAGGTTGGCGATAAACTCAGTCTGCGGATCTTGCGAGGAGCGAGCCGTGCGCAGGTCGTTTAGCATCAGCTTCGGAAAGTTCAAACGAACGAGATCGGAATCCTTATTTGTGATCAGGCCGCCGAGTTTTTCGATCGTGGTCACCGCGCCGAACCCGGTCGCGCGCAGCATGCCGGCAACTTCGAAATCGTAGAATGCCGCGCCGATCGGTGTGCTCGTTGGTCGAAAGAGGATCTTCTGATTTGTGTCGATGATATGGAATCCGGCTTTCTGCAGGGCACCTGTCAGCGCGGAAAGCGAATCGGCGTCGTTCTTTAATATTTTTGGTGCGACGGATCTTGCGAGGGCGGCCGACGGGCGAAGGCCGAGGACGGAGGGTTCTGGGAGTCCTTTGTCCGCAAAGTTAGCTAAGGCATTTCCGTCATCGGGGACAACTTCCGCTTTGGGCGGCACCGGAGCTCCTGATGCACCGGGCTTTCGCGGTTGAGCGTTCAAAGTTAGGACGATAGAGAAAACGAAGAGCAGGGAAAATACGATTCGTAGATGTTTCATAGCTCAATTACTTTTGGCTGAGTGCAGAAGAGTGTGTGACGTTCGGTGACTTTCCGTGCATTCCGTGCATTCCGTGGTTCGGCACCCCGATAAACCACGGAGTTGTGGGCGGCTTTCAGGCCATTCCGGTTTCGTGTTCTTTCTTATTCGTGTGCTTCGTGTGTTTCGTGGTTAGGGTTTTGCGGCTAAGAACTGGAACCACTAACTCACACGAAGGCACACGAAAAAAGCGAACCACGAAACACACGAAACACACGAAAAAAGCGAATTACGAAACAAACGAAAGCGACTTAAGAAACTCTATTTGATTTTGCTCAGAAGTCCGCTCAGAACCTGATCGATCGCGGCCCTGACCGCATCGGTTCCTTTGCCTTTTATCTCGGCACGGGCCGGTGAAGTTGCAACGACCGTCTTGCCATCTTTGCCGTAGATCGTGATAACAATTTCAGCTGAAGAGCTGCCGGCCTTCGCCGCATCGTCATTTCCGGTGACCTTTCCAAACAGTCCACCGATCTTACTCGCTCCTGACTCTTTTATCTTTGTGATCTCGACGCCGATCACATTCGCAAAGTTTCCGCTCGCTAATTCCGACTGTGAATTGATCGGGAAGCCACTCATACCGGCAGCCGTGATCTTGCTCGAGATATAACTGCGGAGTTCGTTCTGATCGACCTTCGAAGAGTTGCCGGAAAAGAAATCGATCGCGATCGTCTTCACCTTTCCTTTCGGGCCGGTGCCGCCGTCTGTGAAAACGGTCTTCGCAGAATTGTCGATCGGGCCGCGCTTATTGTTGAGCTCGGCCTGCGAATCGACCTCGAAGAAATCTTTCGGGATGTCGAACAGCGCCGGATCGAGCGTCGCCTTCGAGAGCTCGGTCGTTTCGATTTCGAACGACGCCGAGACCTTACTGCCTTCGTAGATCCGCATCGTGCCGGTGAGCATAATGCCCGGATTCGCCGCGCGCTTTACGATGAGCCTTGGTCGACATCCGCCGCTTCCCGTCGGCGGACGGTGGATCGGGCACGACTCACTTTCGAGCGACAGCGTGACGAACCAGCCCTCTTGCTCCATCTTTGTCGACGACGCACCGTCGCAGGAATCTGCCGAGCTTTCGATCGTCTGTGTAAGCTTTATCCAGCGAGCCGTGAGGCCGAACATCTGCTGGCGTTTGCCCGAATCCGTCATGACGCTGTCGGTCGTGACCGTTCCCTTGACGACCATTTTCTGACTCGGCCGGCGCTTCTCCGGCGGAACCGTCGACCAGTCGTAGTAGTCGATGAAGTAGGCCTTGTTCTTTTCGTTGATGAAGAGATCCTGCTTCAGATCGCATTGGGATACCTGGATCGGGAGCGTCGGCATGCTCATTCCCATATTCGCCATCATGGCCGCCACTTCCGGATCGTCTGCCTCGGCGCCCATATCGATCTTGTCCTCGCGACGCTGGCGAACACCTTTCTGATATATGGTCGTGCTGCGTCCCGCCTGGTCGCCCCCGATCTTCGTTTTTTGTGTGAGTTGCCAATCGGCAAGAACGGGTGATGTCATTGCCGCGAAGGTAAGAATTAAAAGTATGGATTTTTTCATATATGTTTCAGGCTTCGCCACATTGCCGTTTTCCTGTGCGGAAACCGTGGGCGAGCCGCGCTTCGCTCTACTTGAGTACTATCTGACCATTCACGATCTGCAAATTCTCGGGATCGGTTTTTAGGACGAGTTGGATCAAACCGCCGGCAAGCTTCTTGTAGGTATCGATCGTGGCCGCGTCATTGATTTGTTTGCCCTCCGTATAGCCGGCGAGCAGTAGTCCGCCGAACCCGATAAGCATGTTGTTGAAATTCTGCTTGTCCTTGTTCGCGACGCTCGCAAATGCCGGCATCTCGTCAAGTGCCCCGTTTACGATCTTATAATAATTATCCACCGCGTCATCGCCTGGCTCGTCGGCATTGCGATATATCGTCATCGCCGTGACTGTAAAGAATGTCAGTCCGCCCGCGATGTTATTCTTCCAGCCTTTCTGTGCGGCCGCGGACTCGTACGCCGTTTTTGTCCCGACGAAGATCTTCTTGATGAGGGCTTTCTCTTCGGGAGTTTCACCAAGCGCCTCCGCAAGCGCCTTTCCGGTGTCTACTGTCGCGTCCGGGCGAAACACTCCGTAATTCCGCACGACACGTGGCGGCGGAACTGTGATCTGCGGGTTCGACGCGGGTGCGGCGTTCGCACCCGACGATTTGGCGGCCGCCTCACGTTCGGCCTTCTCGACCGCGGCAAGTCCCCATTTCTGGATCATCGCGTTGCGGGCCATCGCCCTCCGCATCTGCATCTGCGACGCGTTGTACATGTTCTGCGTCGCCATCGCGAGGCCGAACGAGCCGTAGACCGTCCCGTATCCGGTTGTGTATTGAGCGTGCGAAATGCCCACGCCCAAAACAATCAACCCGAGCGAGAACGCCGCCCTACCGATGTTTCTATGACTTGTTACTTTCATAATCTCTACCTGTTTATTAGATCTGTGGGCCGTGCGGAAAGGATCTATCACCCCGGCGCCATTCGTAACGTTTAAGATCAAGGCACAAACGCATTCGGTATCGGCTTGTCGCTCGAAGCTCCGAACTGCACGATCTGTGTTCCCGCTGTGGTTCTTCCGATGAACCAGGTCGCGCTCGCCGGGCGAAATACGGTTGCATCAAATTTACCATCACCATCGTAATCGCCGGGAGAAGGCACGTCCCCGATCGTTCCAAACGGGAATCCGTAGAACGATGAGTTCTCACTTCTGACGATGAACCACTCACCGGTTGATGGACGCCAGAGCGCGACGTCGGTCTTCCCGTCTCCGGTGTAGTCGCCCTGCACAGCCTTGTCGCCTGTATTCCCGAACTGCAGCGCCAATAACCCCGCGGTACTTCTTTGGATCCACCATTCGCGCGGGCCGGGACGGAATATTCCGACATCGGCTTTTCCGTCACCGTCGTAGTCCGCAACCACGGGCTGGTCGCCGTTCACTCCGAACTGGAGTATTCGAGTTGGAGCACCGGAAGATTGCGAGATGAACCAAGTGGCCGTCGATGGGCGGAAGACGGCGGCATCGGCCTTTCCGTCAGCGTCGTAATCGGCTGGTACCGGAACATCGCCATTAGCTCCGAATGGGAATGCGAAGAAAGAAAAGTCTTCGCTCCGCAGCACATACCAGTTTCCGTCCGCAGGCTTCCAGAAAGCGATATCGGTCTTACCGTCACCTGTGAAGTCGGCGGGTGCAACACGATCGGCCGACGAACCGAATTGAAGTGCGAAAGTCTGTCCGGTCGAGCTTCGATTTATCCACCACTCGGCGGCGCCCAGCGGACGAAAAATGCCGATGTCGGTTTTGCCATCGCCGTCAAAATCAAAAGGCGCGCGTTGGGTTGGAGCCAGAGACGAACCCCCCCAGAAGCCGCTGATCAAAGTAAAGCTCGCACCGTTCGACGGCCCGCCGGCGAGGGCCTGGCCGATCGTACTGTCTACGGTAAAGGTGCCGCCTGAACTGCGTCCTCCGCCTCCGGCTATTACGGATTTTGCGATCGTATAACTGCCGCCGGATTGCGCCAGCGCAAGACTTGAAAACAACAGCAGGCTCGAAACCAACGCCTTTAAGTTCTTCATGGTTTTTCCTCCCGACAAATTTGCGCCGTTTTATTTGCCGCGCAGACAACTGCCTTTAACGCCTCGATTTCGGACTGCTGTTTATCGAGCTTTTCCTGTTGCTCCTTAATTCTTCCGTCTGTAAGTCGATCTGTTTCTGCTGCGCTTCGATCTGCGTCTGCTGTTCACCCACGGCATTAATCAAAACGACGCCGACGCGGTCGTATTTGACGCCTTCTATTTCGCCTTTGCCGTTTCGGGTAATCATCAGCGGTTCAACCTGGGCGAGTCGGATGAACGCAGCGAGGTGATCGCATACGGCGCGGAAGTGATTCGCTGGCGCGGCGCGAGGGTGGTGTGCGGCGAAGAGCTGCCGCTCGGTCTGACGCTTATTTCAATAAACAAATTTCTTCCCGGCGTCATCCAGCTCGTGGATCCGTTCAGAACCTCGGTGAAAATTCCATTGATGACCGGAACATTGGAATCGGTAAAAGAACCTAAGGAAGTACCGCCGATGCCAACGTCAAAATATTCAAGCTTGATGTCATAATTTCCGTTCGCCGGAACATTGCCGTCTTTCAAACTCCCCTGAAAGGTAAAGGCCGCACCCTCCTGTGCCTGGGCCTCGAAAAGCTGAAATACAAACAAGATCATCAAACAAACGCTCGAAATAACTTTCTTCATCTGGAAAAATCCTCCTCAACTTTCCGGTAGAACTCTAAAACCCTATCGACACTACGGGCACGGATTGACCGGAAATGTCGCGAGCGTGCCGGTGTTCCCGACCGTGATGCCCCAACACGCGCCGTTCGGCGAGGTGATAATGACCGTATTCGGGTTGGTGATGTATACCGCGCCGTTAGTCACGCGAACCGTGCCGTTGACGTGAAGCTTCGAATTCGTGTTGGGCGTCGTCGTCCCGATGCCGACGTTCGTATCGGCGGTCGCGCCATTGACGCCGTTGATGCTGCCGAGGACGAGCGAATTGCTCTGCGCGACAAACGCCTTCGCTCCGATCGCGGTGGCGTTCGTCTGGTTGTTGCCGTTGAAATTGGCAAATTCGCCGAGTGCCGTATTAAATGAACCGTTTATATTCATGTCGCCTGCGTTGCGACCGACAAAGGTATTGCTTGCACCGGAATCGTTGTTAAAGCCTGCGCCGGTTCCGAAAAACGAATTGAAGCTACCACTAGTCAGCTGTCCGGCGCGGTGTCCGAAAAAGGAATTAAAGTCGCCCGTCCTGAAAGGATTTGAAAAAAGCAGCGTACTTCCGAAAATCGAATTATTGTTGCCCGTCTGGTTGCTTCCGGCATTGGCTCCGAAAAAGGAATTTCCGCCGCCGGTTTGGTTATATAGTCCTGCGGCTCTTCCAAAAAAAGAGTTTGACTGTCCGGTCGTGGTATTGCCTCCCGTCGACGAGCCGACAAACGTATTATCGAAAACCGAGGTTGCCGCGGCCCCCGCTCCATCGCCGATAAACAAACTAGTGCCTAATCGCTTGAGAATTCGTGACCCGCCGAGTTGATATTCGGTCTGGGCGTTGAGAATATTCGCGTTTCCGCTTCCGCTGATATTAAAGTTGCCGGCCGGTTGGACGCTTGTCGTATTTTGAATGTAGTTCGTGCTTCCGGCGGCAGGCGCTCGCGCATCCGAAAGCCGGGGATCGTTCGTCAAAACATATTGCGAAGCCAACGTGCCGCCGAGCTTCATCGTGTC
>JBDTSA010000049.1:0-9258 GCA_039931335.1 Acidobacteriota bacterium | reverse complement strand
GGGTTTAAGAAGATGCAGGTTCTGAAAGAGAGTTTTAATTACGGGTCGCCCGCGTCGGGCTTCCTGATCGCCTCGGTTTCGGTGATGCCGGATGACTTTCCGTCCGACACGAGCATTGAAGCTACTTATACGAGCGCGCTCGAGCA
The DNA here is from genome assembly GCA_039931335.1 of Acidobacteriota bacterium. Lineage (GTDB taxonomy): Bacteria > Acidobacteriota > Blastocatellia > Pyrinomonadales > Pyrinomonadaceae > OLB17. Next base: position 9,112 of record JBDTSA010000049.1, on the reverse strand, counting down.
ACTCAAGCAAGGAAAGTACGAGAGCGTGAGATGGCTCGAGATCGACGGCGTAAAAGGAGTGGAATGGGTTGAAGCAATGCCTGAGATCAAAGACGGCCCGCGGCGTCATCAGTGGATCGCGGCTCGACGATACCTCGGTCAAAATCAGCAGTTAAATATCATGGTTTCGACCGACGGTGACAAGTTCGACAAACAGCGAGACGCGTTCGCTGCGATCATGTATTCGATGAAGATCCCGAAGGGTTAATTGTTGCGACGCGAAGAAGGGGAGAAAAGGAGAAAGGGAGTTAATCTCTTGTCTCTTGTCTCTTGTCTCTTGTCTCCCTTCTCCCTTTCTCAATCGAGCGGTGTCGGAGCGTCCGAATGCGGAACGAAGCATTTCCGGCATCGCGCTTCGTATTTGTCGCTCGCCCCGACCTCGACACGCTCTTCCGATTCAACGGTCCGCTGCGAGTAGTTTGCGGTCCCTCCGCATTTCACGCAGATGGCGTGCGTCTTCGTAATAAATTCGGCGACGGAGAGAAGCTGCGGCATCGGCTCGAACGGACGGCCGGTATAGTCCTGATCGAGACCCGCAACAATCACGCGTTTTCCATTGGCAGCAAGTTCATTGACGGCGTCAATCAATGCCATGTCGAAGAACTGGCCCTCGTCGATCCCGACGACCTGAGTGTCGGCATCGACCTGATCCAATAGTTCCTGCGTCGAACTAACCGGCTTCGAATTGTGTTTTTGACCCGAATGCGAGGCGATCTCTTCGATCGAGTAACGAGCGTCAATAGCGGGCTTGAAAACTTGCACCTTCTGGCGGGCTATTCGGGCCCGATTGAGCCGCCGGATCAGCTCTTCCGACTTTCCTGAGAACATCGAGCCGGCGATAACTTCGACCCAACCCGTTCCATTTTGTCTGTTCTTGCGGCGTTCCTCGGTATTATCGAACGCAAATTCTTCGACCATAATTGCTTTTCTCTGGAGTAAACAGAAAACCAATTATAGGGTGAGAATGAAAAAAGGGGAAAAAGTGAAACCGGAAATGTGAAACCGTCGAAAAATAAAAATGCGCAAGGGCAAAAAACGAAAAAGTCGAGGGCGAAAATCTGTCTCGACTTTCGACTTTTTCACATTTCCCGTCTTCAGCCTTTCACATTTTCACTTTTTTCCATTTAAACTTTACCCGTGGCAATAAAGCTCTGTTCGCGATGCAAACGGCCTTATCTGGAGCAGAATGAATTCTGCCCAAACTGTCCTCAGCCGTACACATGGAATCAGGAGAGCTTTGCCAACCTCGGCTGCCTCATCGCGACGATACTTCCTCTGGTCCTACTTATTCTTTTTTGGCTGTTCCTATTTCTAGGTGTCTTTTTCCGGTAGAGCTACGCGCCGATCCGCAGATCGATTCCCGTCATGTTGCCGGGCTTTTCAAAGCCGAGCAGCCCGAGGATCGTAGGAGCAACGTCGCACAGCGACCCGTCGCCCCTCAGTCGCAAAGTCGCCAGGCCGTCCGCGACGAGATGTAGCGGCACCGCATTTCCGGTTGCAGATCTATTAGGCTGTCCCGCCGCATCCAGCATCTCTTCACAGCTCCCGTATGATGCTGTGACGATGCTTATGCCGCCCGCTTCGCTGACTTTTTCAATGACGCCGCCGAGACATGTATCGACGTACTGGACTGCCTCGATCGTACGTTCGAGACTTCCCGTTTCAGCCGCGATCGCGGACGCTGAAAAGTTTACGACAAAGACGCCGGGTTCCTCGGAATTAATGTGCTGGAGAACACGGTCTGCGATCTTAAAGCTTTCCATCTCCGGCTCGGAATCCCGATGGCGATCACCCGGCAGTTCGATGTGGGCTCCACATTCGTAGATCGTCGGATCGGCACCACCGTTAAAAAAGCTCGTCACGTGGGGGAAACGATCCGTACCGGCGATGCGATAATTTGCGATCTGATGGCCGGCTAGTACCTGCCCAAGTACGGAGCCTTCAGTTTCGGGCATGAATGCAACGGGCAGATTAAAACTGTGATCGTATTCGGTGAGACATATCGCCTCGATCGCAGGTTTGGCGGCCGACAAACCTATCTCCGGTATCGCAAGCGAACGTGCAAGCTGCCTCATCGTATCAGCTCGATGGTTAAAGAAGATGACGACGTCGCCGTCTTCGACGGTCGCGACCGGAACGCCCGTGTCCTTTTCGAGAACGATCGGTGCGATAAATTCATCTGCGATCCCCCGAAGAAAGGAATGGCGCACCGCGCCCCGTGCGTCGACCGCCCTTTCGCCTTCGGCGTGGACGAGCATCGTAAATGCCCGAGCGGTTCGCTCCCAGTTCTCGCCGCTGTCCATCCCAAAGAAGCGGCCGCACAGGGTTGCGATCCGGCCGACTCCGATATCGGCCATCTTTATTTCGAGCGCTTCGACATAGATGTCTGCCGTCCGCGGCGGTACGTCGCGTCCATCGAGGATCGCATGCACAAAAACTTCGCGAACGCCTTCGCGCTTTGCCATTCGCAGAAGTGCGTAGAGATTTTCGGGTGACGAGTGAACGCCGCCATCGCTCAAAAGCCCGATCAGGTGGACAGGTTTTCCGGACGCGGCTGCGTGGGCCATCGCCGGCTGCAACACGGCATTCTTTTCGAATTCACCGCTGCGGAGCGCCTTTGCGATGCGCGCGATGTCGGTCCGCACCACTCGACCGGCACCGATGTTCAAATGGCCCGCCTCGGCGCTTCCCGGCGATCCGGACGCCAATCCGACCTGTTCGCCCGAGGCGGCGAGCTGCGTTCGCGGATAACGCGCGCAGATCTCGTCATAATACGGTGTGTGGGCGAGGGCGATCGCATTTCCGTCTGAATTGTCGGAGATGCCCCAGCCGTCGAGGATGATCAATGCAACGGGACGATTGTTTTCGGTGGTCATAACAGGTGAAAAGGGCGGGTTCGTTGAGGAAATCAGCAGGAATCTCGCGAGCGGAGATTCGCCGACGGTTTTTATTATAACCGAAATGGCGTGGCCGGATGCAAGAGTTTTGGCTTTAGGGCAGCGGGTTATTTTCTCGAGCGTAGCTGGATAGGGAGTGCTTACTTTGCGCCTTGGGCGGCTTTGCGGGAGACTCTGATCTTCCCGTAAAGCCGCGAAGACGCAAAGAATACCTCAAACGGGCTTCAGTATGCGTCCGGCGCCGTCCGCTCCATCCACCGCTCCGGGAATTTCAGCGAAGAGAATTCAAACTGTTCATAAAGTCCGTGGGCGTCACGGGTCGCCAACACCCATCGGCGTAGGCCCTGAAGATCGGGATGTGTAACGATCGCCTCCATCAGCCGCTTGCTTATCCCTCGGCCGCGAAACTCGCTGAGGACGAAAACATCGCCAATGTATGCGAATGTCGCGAAGTCACTCACGATCCGCGCAAAGCCGATTTGCCGATCATCAATATAAACCCCGAAGCAGAGCGAGTTTTCTATCGCGGTCTTTGTCTGATCGAGCGTGCGAGTCTTCGCCCAATATGATTCTTCATACAGGAAGTCGTGGATGACATCAACGTCTAGCCGGTTCTTGTCTGTGCTGATCTCAAATTCTTCGGTTGCCATTCTCGACGATTGAATTTGCTTCGTGGTACAAGCGGGGCATCGATTTCCCTTGAGCACAAAAAGTGCCGGGGTAAAAGATGATTACTCCGCCGCCTTGCGGCTCGCGGTATTTTCTTGAGTCTCGAGGGGCGTTGCCCGTGGCCAAATTACATCCGCGCCTTCGGTGCTCTGGGTTCCATTCTTTATCGCCCGATTCCGCGCGACTGTTCATCGGAGATCTGATAGAACGCCTTCCGTCCCGGGTAGCGCGCCGACTCGCCGAGATCTTCTTCGATCCGTAGAAGCTGGTTGTACTTTGCGATCCGGTCCGACCGGCAAAGGCTTCCAGTCTTGATCTGCCCGGCGTTTGTCGCAACCGCGAGATCCGCGATAAACGTGTCTTCCGTTTCGCCCGAGCGGTGAGAGATGACCGCGGTCATATTGTTTGTCTTCGCAAGCTCGATCGCGTCGAGGGTTTCGGTAAGCGTACCGATCTGATTGACTTTGATCAAAATTGAATTCGCCGCGCCTTCATCAATTCCCTTTTGCAGAAAACGAACATTCGTCACGAAGAGATCATCACCGACGAGCTGGACTCGTTTGCCGACCGATTGAGTCAGATTCTTCCAGCCCTCCCAATCGTTCTCGGCCATGCCGTCCTCGATCGAGATGATCGGATATTTATTGCACCAGTCGGTCCAATACGCCGCCATCTCCTCGGACGACAATTCACGCTTGTCGCTTTTCTTGAAGATATATTTTCCGTCTTTGTAGAATTCGCTTGCCGCCGGGTCGAGCGCGAGCATCACGTTGCCGCCAGCGTTGTAACCGGCTTTCCCGATCGCCTCGAGGATCGTCTCGATAGCCTCTTCATTCGATTTCAGATTCGGAGCGAATCCGCCTTCGTCGCCGACACCGGTCGAGTAGCCCCGCGATTTCAATACCGACTTCAGATGATGGAAGATCTCCGCCCCCATCCTTAAAGCTTCGGCGAAGGTCTCTGCACCGACGGGCATCACCATGAATTCCTGAAAATCGACGTTGTTGTCCGCATGCGCCCCGCCGTTCAGGATGTTCATCATCGGAACCGGAAGCGTCTTTGCATTCGCACCGCCGATGTAGCGATAGAGTGGGATCTCAAGTTCCGCTGCCGCCGCCCGCGCCGTCGCGAGCGAGACCGCGAGGATCGCGTTTGCACCAAGCTTCGATTTCGTCGCCGTACCGTCGAGCCCGATCATCGTTTCATCGACGAGTGTCTGATCCAAAGCATCGACGCCCTCGAGCTCGCGGCTGATCTTTTCATTTACGTTCTCTATGGCCTTCAACACGCCTTTGCCCAGATAGCGCAGATCGTCGCCGTCGCGAAGCTCGACCGCCTCGTTCTCACCGGTCGATGCACCGCTTGGAACTGCCGCCCGGCCGGTCGTTCCGTCTTCAAGGATAACCTCGGCTTCGATCGTCGGATTACCACGCGAGTCCAAGATCTCGCGCGCCCATACCTGTTCAATGAAACTCATCAAGTTAGCTCCAATTTGTATTCGAATTGACGATTAAATTTATCGTGAAAGCAGAGGAAAGACAAAAACGGCCGGATCTCGGCGTGCGACTACGTAATCACTCGCTCCTTAGCAACTAGCCCGTCCAGCCTTTCGGCGGTCTTCTCCATCCTCACCTGCAATATCCGATGCTTTGCGGCTTTCTCGATCCGGAAGACATGTCCGTTGAATGGAACCGTGTCGCCTTCGGAAAGTATCTCTCCCGCTTGTGAAAGGAGAAATCCGGCGACGGTCGTGTAACCTTCCGAAACCGGAACATTCAGTTCGAGCCGACGGTTGAGATCACGAACCGCAAGGCCGCCGTCGAGAAGGTAGCTGCCGTCAGTTTGTTGATGGATCTGATCATTGACCTCTTCGTCGTGCTCGTCCGAAATTTCACCGACAATCTCTTCGAGCAGGTCTTCGAGAGTGATGATCCCCTCGACCCCTCCGTGCTCGTCGACGACAAATCCGAAGTGGAATTTCTCGCGCTGCATTTGGCGGAGCACGTCTTCAAGGCGAGCGGTATCGACCACGTATGTCGGCTTCTGCAAGATGCGTTCGAGCTGAAATGATTTCGGCCGCAGCAAACTCGCCATCACATCCTTGGTGTGAACGACGCCGACCATGTCGTCGAGTGAGCCGCGATAGACCGGCATGCGCGAATATCCGTGCAGTTGGAACGCGGCGGCCAGCTCCTGGAGCGAACACGTATCCGGTACTGCGACGATCTCAGTCCGCGGGATCATCGCTTCCTTGACCGTCGTCTCCGAGAATTCAAAGACCTTATTGATCAGCCGTCGTTCTTCTTCATTGAGATGGCCGCTCTCTTCGGAAATGCGGATAAGCTGCCTGATCTCTTCTTCGGTGTAGATCGACGCATGTTCGCTGTTCGCACGCAGGCCAAAGACGCGGACCGTCTTTGCACTCGCCCAATCCAGAGCATGAATGAACGGCTTGAAAGTTTTATAGAACAACTGCATCGGCAGGGCCGTACCCATCGCGACCTTTTCAGCGAGCTGCAAGCCAAAAAGCTTTGGCGCCTGTTCGCCGAGGACGATATGCAAAGTGGTGATCACGGCAAACGCGATCGCGTAAGAAACGAAATGACGGAGCGATTCAGGCAGACCGTTTATCACACCGCCGAGGATCGCTTCGACAACAGGTTCGCCGAGGGCACCGAGGCCGAGTGAAGCGAGCGTGATCCCGAGCTGCGACGCTGAAAGATACGCATTGAGATTGTCGAGTAGCGACAGCAAACGCGTCGCACTTTTGTCTCCGTCAGCGGCGAGTGCCTCAACACGCGAACGGCGCACGCCGACGAAGGCAAACTCTGCCGCAACGAAGAAGCCGTTCGCAAGCACGAGCACGATCACAAGAAGGATCTTGAAAGCTGCGGATAAAAATGTCGGCGATTCTGGGATTGCCCCGGTCTCGGCGGCAAGAAAAAAGAAAGCCAAACTAGCGGGGTCATCCATCTCGGAAACTAAACGGTCTAACTAAACTCGATCTCCCTTACGCAGCCGTTTTGTCGGCCTGATTGATTGCCAGATTATAACACACCGGATTACACCCGAGGTGCGTACGTTTTTCTTGTTCTCCGGGCATTCCATTACTCCGGTTTTCGCGTCGTTATTCTTCGGAATACGGATCATGGAATATTCGGAATTGGCTGATGCGATCCGCGGCCCCGATTTGTTCCGGCACGCTTACTCAAATCCAGAGGTGCGCATATCAATGATCTCCTGGATAAGGAACCGGCATGACCCGCAACCGGAACCGGCACGGTAAGCCTCAGACACTTGCTCGACCTCGGTGAATTTGTGTTCCGCGATCGCATCCATGATCGATTCTTCTGAAACTCCGAAGCACGTACAGATCAGGGCTTTCTCGCCTTGAAACTCTTCGATACGGCGCGCCCGGTGCGCAGACATCGCATTGCGAAGCGCCTGATACACGACGGCGGCACACTGGGCACGTTCGGCCGGAAAGGCCCCGAGCTCTCCACAGATCACCTGCGTCAAATCTTGATCGTTGAGCCCGTGCAGCTCCGAAAGTATTTTTCCACGCAGCCAATCGCAAAGAGCATCCGCCGCCGCGACCATGAATCCGCAGCCGTTCGTCCGAAACCTCGCGTTGTCTATCGACCCGGCATCGCGATCCACACCGACAGAAACTTCGACGAACGAACCGCAAACAAAGCTCGCGCAGATTCCTTTCGTTCCACCGTCATCAGCTCCAAAATTCGTCGGTGAACGGAACCGTGCATTGATCGCTTTGGGATAAATCGCCACGTCTCGATTCTGCCACGATGAGATGCAATTCGCATGTGAGCTAATGTCTCATGTAAAATCTGGTCAGCATGTATCGCGTCTTTTTGTTTCTGGCAATATCTATCGCTTGCTTCAGCTGTCGCCCGGCGGCCGCTCCGGTCTCCGTTGGAAACAAGCCGGTCTCGGTCAACGGGGTCCCGGCGAAGGATGCACAGTCACAGCCCACTAAGCCTGTCGGCGATATGGGATGGACCGACCGTAGTGACGGCAATGTGCAAAAGCTGAAGGACCTCAAGGGCAAAGTCGTGATACTCGATTTTTGGGCGACATATTGTCCGCCGTGCATCGAAGAGATCCCGCATCTGATGGAGCTTCAGGCAAAGTACGGTGAAGATCTTTACGTCATTGGACTGCATGTCGGCGGTGACGAAGATCGGCCGAAGATACCCGCGTTTCTCGAGCGTTTGAAGGTCACATATCCTCTCGCTTACCCCGAGGACGCTCTGACCGCCTACGTGTTTGGTCAGGAGTCGGCGATCCCGCAGACCGCGGTGTTCGATCGGTCAGGCAAGATGGTCAAGAAGATCACCGGCTTTGGTCCGGCGATTAAGACCGAGCTCGATGAAACGATAGCGGCGGAGATCAATAAACGATGAACGATTCCGGCAATGATAAAAATATTCGAACGCTTGAGCAGATCTCTGCCGGCGGAGTCGTTTTTCGAGTGCACGGTTCGGCTCCCGAAATTGCGATAGTGCGTATCGTACCGGAGATGCGTTGGCAGCTGCCGAAGGGCATCATCGATCCGGGTGAGACGATCGAACAAGCTGCCCTTCGCGAGGTCCGTGAAGAATCTGGGATAGTTGCCGACCTTGTTTCACCGATCGAGACGATCGAATACTGGTTTGTTGCCGACCGCGGTGGCGAACGCGTTCGTTATCATAAGTTCGTACACTTTTTCCTGATGAAATATCAATCAGGCGACGTCGCCGATCATGATCATGAGGTTGATGAAGCTCGCTGGGTTGATATCGAGACGGCTCTTGAGCTGCTTGAATTCAAAAGTGAACGTGACGTGATTCGAAAGGCATCGGCGATGATCGGGAGAGTTTAAGTTTGAAGGCCGGTACGGCGTTTCCGTCCCGGGTCTTCGGTGCGTACCTTAATATAGACTTATTCTGTTACGGAAAAATACGACCGAGACGGGACAAAGCACGTTGTCGTCGTTGCGAATTCGTCCCGGCAAGAATTTATTAAATGCGCGATATTCCTGTTGGTAACGGTTCCCTGCTTGTTACTTTCGACGACAAGTACCAAATCCGGGACATATATTTTCCGCACGTCGGACAGGAGAACCATACCGAAGGTTTTCCGTTCCGGTTTGGCGTGTGGGCGGACGGGCAGTTCTCGTGGATTTTTTCCGACGGCTGGTCGCGAAGCCTGAAGTATCTTCCTGAGACTTTGGTCACCGATGTTCGCCTTGAGAATGCGGAGATGGGAATTCGGATCGAATGCAGCGACACGGTTGCAAGCCACGACAATATCTTCCTTCGTCGAATTCGGGTTGCCAATACGAAAGACAGCCGTCGCGAGATCCGGGTTTTTCTGCACCACGATTTTCGTATCTACGAAAACAATGTCGGCGATACGGCTTACTACGATCCCGAAACCTCGGCGCTAATCCATTACAAAAAGCACCGCTACTTTTTGATAAATACGGAGCCGCAATTTGATTCGTT
>JBDTSA010000048.1:0-9290 GCA_039931335.1 Acidobacteriota bacterium | reverse complement strand
TTGTGGGGCAAGTCATGGTTCTTAGCATCGCCGCCGAACGCAAATTGCAGGATCTGCATCCCGGGAAACGCAAATCCGTCGCGCAATTCTTCGACATCCGGTGTGATAACGCCAAGATCTTCGGCCCAGAACGGAAGTTCGCCAAGCGCATTTTTCAGCGCCGTGAAAAGTTCTTCGCCGGGAACGTCGACCCATCGCCCGTTTTCCGCCGTCTCATCTCCGCCCGGAACTTCCCACGCGGCGGCGAATCCACGAAAATGATCGATCCGCACAGTATCGACGGTTTTAAGAGTTGCACGCACTCGTTCGATCCACCATCGAAATCCGTCCGTCCGCATCGCGTCCCAATCGTAGATCGGGTTCCCCCAGAGCTGTCCGGTTTCCGAGAAATAATCCGGCGGCACTCCTGCTACAACCTTCGGCGATCCGTCAGAATTCAGCTTGAACAGATTCTGATTGCACCAGACATCAGCCGAGTCGAGCGCGATAAAGATGGGAATGTCTCCGACGATGAGTACACCGTTCTGATTTGCATAATCTTTGACCGCCTGCCACTGCTTGAAGAACAGGAACTGGTAGAATTTCTCGGCGAGAATTTCCGAGTATAGATGCTCGGAAATTTCCGCGAGCGCATTCGCGTCGCGAAGCTTCAGCGGCGCGTCCCATTCGTACCACGGCTTTTGGACCTGCGACGCCTTGATCGCCCGATAGAGTGCATACTCGTCGAGCCACAATTCATTGTCCTGCATGAAAGTCTCGAACTTTCCGCGGAGGTCGATGCTCGTTATGTAGTGAAGCCCTTCGAAAGCTGTCGGCAGGATGCGGTTCTTCCAATCGTACACTTGGCCAAACTCGATCTTGTGAGATGCAAACCCCGGCCGGTCAGCAAGCTGTTCAGTTGTCAGAAATCCGTCTTCGACAAGCCCCTGTGGCGAAATCAAAAGTGTGTTGCCCGCGAAAGCGGAAAAACATTGGTAAGGCGAATCGCCATAGCCGGTCGGGCCAAGCGGCAGGATCTGCCAGTAGGTTTGTTTCGTTTGGACGAGGAAATTTACGAAGGCGAAGGCGTGCTTTCCCAGGTCGCCGATGCCAAATTCGCCCGGCAGAGATGTCGGGTGAAGCAAAATTCCAGATGCGCGACGGCCTTTCATCTACAGATGTGCTCCGATTCGCGGATATGGGCTTCCGCAAGAAAGTAGGACGTGAAACCAATTATGTTCCACGCCCTACGAAAGAACAAAATCACATTTTAAGCCGGCGGCGTCGGCTCAGGGCAGTTGCTGGTCGCAGTTCCCAAAGCGTCCGCCGCCGATTTCTTATGCGGACTAAAACTCCAAGCGAAGCCCGAACTGGAGCTGCCGATTCGACGAAGGTGCCGTCGAACGGATAAATCCGAAGCCGTTGATGAAGCTCGCGTTGTTATAGTCGGTGTTCGGTGTTCCCCACTGAATGTTATTCAGGATATTAAATGCCTCGGCCCTGAACTGCAGTTTCGCCCGTTCGGTGAAATTAAAGTTCTTAGCCAGCCCGAAATTTAACTGATAGGTTGAAGGCGATCGCAGCGAGTTACGTTCGAGGTTTCCGATACCGGTCGCCGCAGGTGTGAATGCGCTGCGGATGAGGTACGGCCCGGCGGTTGATCCGTACGGATCACCCGAGACGTTGACCAGCCGATTGTTTACTCGCACGTCAAAAGCGTTGCCGCTCTGTGCCCGGAAAATACTGTTGATCTGCCAACCGCCGACCAACGCGTCGAGAGCCCGGTTCATCTCTCCGCCGTACGCTCGGCCGCGTCCGAATGGTAATTCGTACAGCGTCGCGAACGACAGCACGTGCGGATAATCCAGACGCGACGTCGTGTACGGCTCGATGTAATTGATACCACTCGTCACGCGATCGAACGCGCCTTCGCCGTTGTCCTTCGTCTTAGAAAAACTGTACGAGGCGACGTACTGCCAACCGGCGCTAAAGCGGCGTTCAAGTTTTACCTGGAGAGCATCGTACGCTGATTTGCCATTGTCATCGCGAACGTTGACCGAGCCGAGTCCGGGATAGCAACTTCCCGCCGTTCGACCGGCGATCGGGCATGGCGCCGAGGTATCTGTAGTGAACACCGAACCGTTCAGATTGTAATAAAGAACGAGGTTCTTTCCGCGGCTGCCGACGTATGCGACGCTGACCGCCGTGCTGCGGGTAAGTTGATGCTGGTACTGAATGTTGAATTGCTGAACGTTCGAAACCTTATTGTCCGGCAGCGCCGCGAGGACATCACGGTTCAGCGGATTGTTCAGGAACCCGGGGCTTGTATCGATCCCCGGCAGCGGAAGCGGATTCGTCGCAAGCGTATTGTTGTTGTTGCCGAGCGGGCCTTGTCCCGAGAAGGTAATTCGGTAGCCGTCGTTATAACTGTAGCTCGCACTGCCGGAGAAGGGCGGATTTTGCGCGAGTTGATTATCGATACCGCCGCGATCAAGGAAGTAGAAAATTCCGTAACCGCCGCGAATCACCGACTTGCCCTTTCCGGTTATGTCATAGGCCAACCCGATGCGCGGGCCAAAATTATTTTTGTCGGTGTTCGTAAGCGTGTCGCTTTCGTCCGCGGCAAGGACAAGATGTCCGTTCGTCAAATCGAAATTAGCCTGCCGCGCGTGCTGCTCGGACGGATTCGTAAAGTAGTCGTAGCGGAGGCCGAAGTTCACGGTCAGACGGTCATTCACCTTCCAGTCGTCCTGGACAAAAGCGCCATTTTCCCACGTGACCGTTCCGACATTCCCCTGCTGGAGGCCGATCTGGTAGCTGCACATGAACCCGATCAGCAGATTTGCTTGTTCAAATCCGGTATTGCCCGAAGCCGCTTGAGTCGGTGCTCCGGGTGCGCCGGGACATTGCGAGAAATCTCCGTTGCCGTAGATCCGGAAGTATCCCTTGCCGGCGATTGGCCGAAACAGCTGAACGATGCGCTTTACCGCGGTGCCGCCGAACTTGATCGTGTGATCACCTTTGACCCAGCTCAAACTATCGACGACCTGATACGTGTCCTCGGGAACTCGGTATGGACCGTAGTCACCGGTGTACTCGAGTTGGCCATTGTAACCACCGATCAGTGCTCCGCCGCCAAGACTTGCGTCGCGATTTGCGTTGACGATTCCGAGGTTCGAGGAGATCGCTTCGCTGCCGAACGGAGGCTCGTAGCCGAATCGAAGACGGTTTGCCTGCAAACGAAGCTCGTTGAAGAGAGTCGGTGTGATCGACGTATTCAACCCGACGACGCCGGCCTTTGTCCGCCACGGATTTGTACCCGAGCCGAATCCCGACGGCAGTGTCGGAAGCCGGGACGTAAGCGTCTGGTTATAGCGTCCGTAATTTGTCCGGAAGAAGAGTTGGTTTTTGTCGCTGATGTTCGCGTCGAACCTTATGTCGAAGACATCCTGATGCGTTAGCTCTTCGCGGGTATTTACGAAGTTCGACAGGTATCCCGTACCGTTGTTCGGCAGCGGGAAGGCTCGCAGGTAGTTCAATGCCGCGAGGTTCAAACGGCCAGGTATCAGGTCGAGGCGGTTGTATGCAATACCATTACCATTGGCGCAAAGTACGCCGTTTGTCGTTGTCCCGTTTACACAAATGTTTCGTCCGTCTAGCGGATCGCGGAGAACGAACGGTAACGCCGAGAAGTCACCATTTCGAAACGCCGCCGTCGGGACGGTCGCTGTGTCGGTCGAACCGGGCCTGAATTGCCGCAGCCCTTCGTAGCTAAAGAACCAGAACACACGATCCTTCAAAACGTGTACGATGGGTGTTCCTTCGCCGAACCCAGGGATCACAAGCGGCCCGCCGATGGTACCCCCGAACTGACTTCGCCGGAACAACGGCGTGCGCCTGCCGGCCTGAACTGAATTAAAGAACGCCGGCCGGGCGTCCATCGCACCATTTCTAATAAAGAGATATGAGCTTCCGTGCAACTCGTTCGAACCAGATCTGACGACGCTGTTAATGATCGCTCCGCCGCCGCGGCCGTATTCGGCGGTCGCTACGCTCGTCTGCACACGGAACTCCTGCACCGCATCGGCAGACGGAAAAATGTTGATAGTGTTTACGAGCGACTCGTTGTTATCGACACCGTCGAGCATGTAGTTGTTCGCCTGTGTGCGTTGTCCGTTAACCGAAATACCGGCACCGCCCGTATTGCCGCCGCGATACGTTTCCGCATTGCCGCCGGCTCCTGTCGCAAACCCTCCGACAACACCCTGAGTTACGCCGGGAGAGAGTCGAGCAAGTTCGAGAACGTTGCGGCCGTTCAGCGGAAGCTCGACTATCTGGCGTCCCTGAATAACATCGCCGATAGCGGAACTCGAGGTTTCTATTTGCGGGATGTCGAGCGAGACCGTGACCGTCTCAGACACTGCACCCGGCTCGAGAGCAAAATCGAGCACCGCGTTCTGGGCGACCTCGAGCGTCACGGTTTGCTTTGTCGTCTTGAAGTTTGTCTGCGTGACCTCGATATCGTATTGACCAGGCTGCAGCGCGAGTATCGTGTATGAGCCTTCCTCATTGGTTATCGCTCTCACCTCACGTCCGCTTGATTGGCTGGTTATTTTTACCGTCGCACCTGCAAGCACGCCGCCGCCGGAGTCCGTGACAGTACCCTGGATGCGAGCTGTTTCGGTTTGGGCAAAGAGCGACACCGCGAGAACTAGGATCGAAAGCAGAGCCGACAGTCCGCGGTTCGGGTTGAGAATTCTATTGAGTTTCATATTTTGAGACCTCGCAATTTTAATTTTTTTCGGTCGCCCTTTTTTCCTCAAAGCTTGCCAAGCGACGAGTTAATAGCCTGTTGAAATACCCTGATCGATTCCCCTATTGCATTGTTTGTTGTGTAAACAAACAAAGAATAAACCCGAAGCCGGAATGTGTCAAGAAGAAAATCGAAAAACCTCAACTTTAGCTAGCTGAAGCGAACTTTCCCGCCAGTACAAGGCTGATCGAGCCGAGGATCGTCGGCTCGTCCCCGAGTGAAGACGGTACTATGATCGCCCGCGATAACTCATGCCGAACGCTTCGCTCGGATAACACCTGGATCTCGTCGGATATGAGGTCCCATGCACCGGCGATCTTGCCTCCGATGACAACCGCCTGTGGGCTGAATCCGATAAGAAGATTCGAGATACCGATGCCCAGATATTTTGCGCTTTCTTTGAGCACATCCACGGCGGCCCGCTCACCGTTCTGTGCAAGGCGAATGAGACGCTCCATGTCGATGACCCCGTCTGAGTTACCGACGGTTTGGCGATACCGGTTGACGATCGCTTTTTCAGAAGCGTGGGCCTCCCAGCAATCGAACCGCCCGCATGAGCATGCAGTAGTGGCATTGCCTTCGACATACATGTGGCCGAATTCCCCGGCCGCACCGCTTTCACCGCGGTAGAGCTGGCCGTCGATCACGATTCCGGTTCCGATGCCCTCTGCGACAAGTACGAAAATGAAGTTTCGTATAGCTCTTATCTGCCTTCCACCAAACCACAGTTCGGCAAGCGCCACGGCATTGGCGTCGTTATCGATAACAACCGGCAAGCCAAATTTCTCTTCAATCTGATCGCCAATGTCCCAATCGGTCCACCGAAAATAGGGCACGTAAAGAATTTTCCCGCCGGCAGAATCGGCAATCCCAGGAATGCTTAACCCAACCTCTAATGAGGTACCCGGATGAGCATCGACAAACGAGCCGATCTTGCTCAGGATCTGCGCATTCATGTACTCGACATCGGATGAGGTCGGAAAGCGCTCTTGCTCAAGCATCTGCCCCGATAGATCTGTGAGTGAGATCGTCGTTTCCGTGGGGGTCACGTCAACGCCGATCGCGACTGGCGTTCCGGACTTGAGCTTGAGAAGTGTCGGCTTCCGACCGCCGGTCGAATCTCCCGTTCCCGTCTCTTCGATAAGCCCGTCGCGCTGAAGATCGTCAACAATTGAGGAGATGGTAGAACGCTGCAGCGACGTCTCCCGTGCTATCTGAGCACGCGAGATCGGAGCCCGAACCCGAACATAGTTCAGGACGATCTGCTTATTGATATCGCGGATCGTATTGTGTCTGGCGATTTGGCTCTTTGCTTTTGAGATATAGATCTTTTTCATGTAAGGGGTGAAAAGTTCTCAGAATCGCATCGCTTTGTTGCGTAATACAACAAACAATACAGCACGTTATTGTAATTCGTCAATCAGAATGTTTCCGCGCGGTAAATTCAGAGTGATCGAGAGTTGCTCCTCAGGTATCAATTACTTAAGATAACCGACATTAACATTTCGCACAGGCTCTATGGCGATCGAAATCGAAAAAAAATACCACCTTGGCTCGAAGCGACTGGAAGAGATCATTCAGAAGCTTGTCGAACTTGGAGCGACTTTTGAAAAAGAAGTGTTCGAGGTGAACTATCAGCACCGCGGCGGTGAGATGGACGAACGAGGTGCGACATTGCGGCTGAGAAAGATCGGCGACTTCACGCTCCTCACCTATAAGGAAAAAGTTAAAACCGAAAACGGCGCGAAGAAGAAGATCGAATACGAAACGAATGTTTCTGACGTCGACGCCGCGGAGAAGATCATTGAGCATCTCGGTTATCGGCTGACGGCCGTGTACGAAAAGCGGCGGAAATACTGGCGACTCGGAGAAGTCGAGATCGTCCTCGATGAGCTTCCATTCGGGCTTTACATGGAGATCGAAGGCACCGAGGATGAGATCGCAAAAGCAGCGAAAAAACTTGGCCTGAAAGAGATCGAGTTCGAACCACGCGGCTACCCGCGTTTGACCATCAAGTACGGAAAGATGAACGGCTATGTAGCGGAAGCAAAGTTCGAGCGATCGGGAATAATTTGATTAGTGACGAGTGATGAGGGATGAGTGACATTTACTGACTTCTGACTTCTGACTTCTGCCTTCCAGCTTCAAACTAAATCCTGCCCGACAAAAAACATCTGAGCGTCGAATGGATCCGTACACGGGATCCTGCGATACGTGCCGTCTGGCCGGAGTATCCGGGCATTGACGTTGTCGCGAAGATAAGCGTCAAGATAGACGTCCCTCAGAAAGTCTTTGATCTCGGGTGACATGATCGGAACAAAAACTTCGACTCGCCTATCGAGATTGCGCTGCATCCAGTCAGCGCTGCCGATGTAAACTTCACCGCCGGAGTCTTCTCCACCGTTCGCAAAGTACATCACCCGGCTGTGCTCGAGAAATCTGCCGACGACGGATCGCACACGGATATTGGACGAGAGTCCCTTAACTCCTGGCCGCAAGCTGCAGATACCACGAACGATCAGATCGATCTCAACTCCGGCTTGTGACGCCGCGTAAAGCTCTTCGATCAACTCGGTATCGGTCATGCTGTTTACCTTCAGGATGATTCGCGCGTCCTTACCTGCAAGTTTGTTTTGTCGTTCACGACGGATGAGCTCGCTGATCTTCTCGCGGAGGTTTAGCGGTGCGACCAGCAGCCGGTGATACGTCGTCTGCTGCGAATAACCAGTTAGAAAATTGAAAAGGCTCGTCGCATCTGCACCGATCTCTTCGTCCGCCGTCAGCAAACCGATATCGGTATAAGTGCGCGAAGTCAACGGATTGTAGTTCCCTGATGCGATATGCACATAGCGGCAGAGTTTTTCTTTTTCTCGCCGCACGACGAGCATGACCTTCGAATGCGTCTTGAGCGTATTGATCCCGTAGACGACATGGACGCCTTCGTTCTCAAGCAGTCGCGCCCACTCGATGTTCATTTCCTCATCGAACCGAGCTTTCAACTCGACAAGCGCCGTGACTTGTTTTCCACGCTGACTCGCACGAATAAGCGAATTCACGACCGGAGAATCTTTGCCTGTTCGATACAAACATATCTTAATGGCTTGGACGTGCGGGTCTTCGGCCGCCTCGGCGACGAAATCCGTCAAGGCGGAATATGCGACGTACGGATGGTGAAGCAGCACGTCCCGTTTCTTCAGCACCTCGAAAATATTCTTCTTCTCGGTTAATGCGGCAGGATGGACAAGCGGTATCGGCTTGTCTTTCAGAACCGGCCGGTCGAGTCCGTAAAGCTGCATCAGATCGGGAATATCCACAAATCCGTCGATCCGATACACGTCGTGTTCTTCGAGTCCGATACCACCCACGAGGACCTTCAACATCTTGTCAGGCATTGCCGCGTCAACTTCGAGGCGGACCGGAAAACGAAATCGCCGACGCTGCAATTCCCTCTCAAGCGTTCGCATCAGGTCGCCCGCTTCGTCCTCGCGCAGCTCGATATCGGCGTCGCGTGTAACGCGGAAGAGAAACCCTTCGCTCGATATCATGTTCGGAAAAAGGGCCTTTGCATTCGCGACGATAACTTCTTCGAGCAATGTGTATCGGCCTTTCTTTTCCTCGATCGGTATCAGCCGGGGGACGGTCGGCGGCAGCTTGATCCGCGTAAAACGTTTCTGCCTAAAAAGGTGTTTGAGATTTTCCTGAGTAAAGTTTCTGTTCGGTTCGATAAACAGTCCGATATTCAGGCTCAGATTTGAAATGTACGGAAACGGATGCGACGAATCGACCGACTGCGGCGTGAGGATCGGGAATAGATTGTCGCGAAAATATTTGTCGAGCTTTTTCCTATCCTTTGCGTTGAGCTCTTTGTACGGCTCGACTGTGATACCCGCTTTCCCTAGCTCGGGCAAGACGTGTTCGTGCAGATATCCGACCTGTTTCTTCAACAGCGGCCTGAGACGCTTCCCGATCTCTTTCAACTGCTCGGCCGCGCTCAGCCCGTCGAGCGAACGCTCTTCGACGTGCTCCTCGATCTGCTCCTTCAGACCCGAAACACGGATCATAAAAAATTCGTCGAGGTTCGTAGAAAATATCGAAAGGAATTTCAATCGTTCGAGCACCGGCAGATCCTCTTCCATCGCTTCTTCGAGAACGCGGCGATCGAATTCGAGCCAGCTCACTTCGCGATTGAACAAGGTCGAGCCGTCAAAGACTTCGGGTGCGGAGGCATCGTCCAATGATTCGGATTGTTTAAGAGACTTATTCTCGCCGTGACTCATAAGGGGTGAGGGTTGATTATAGACGAACGCTTCAGGCTAAGCACCGTTAAATAAATGTTACGGGAATGTTGCCGAAACAGGCAAGGTTTTCGGGCTAGTGCTTGATCGTGACTCGGGTTCCAGCGGGTATTACTCTGAATAACTCTTCTATCTCTTCATTTTTGAGCGCGATGCAGCCCCACGTCCAATCACTCTCGACACCGCCGCCGTGAATATAGATC
>JBDTSA010000047.1:0-9344 GCA_039931335.1 Acidobacteriota bacterium | reverse complement strand
CAGTTCGCATTGTTTTATGAAGGTTTTCATCATCGCCGCCGTCACTCTCCTTTTCATTTTCGGAGTTGCATCCAGCTCTTCCGCTCAGGGACGCGATTACATGACCGAGGCCGAGATCGAGCTTGTTCGTGATAATCAGGACATCGACACGCGGGTCGACGTGCTGACAAAGATGATCGACCGCCGATTTAACGTGCTGAGAATCGAAGTCGGCGGATGGAAAGAGACGGAGAAAGATCAGAAACTGTGGGGCGATGTGCCAACCGGGACGCGATCAAATCTTTTGTATGACGTTCGTCAAATATTGCAGAAGGCCGTAGACGACATCGATGATGTAGCGGAACACAACGAAAACACGCTGACGCAGAATAAGACCGAGGGCCTTTTGTTTCCGGTCGCGGTTCGAGCCCTCGCGGCCGCCGCAAATCGCTACCTCCCAGCACTGAGATCCATGCTCGAGAAAACTACCGACGAGCGCGACAAGGGCGTGATCCTTACATCCATCGAATCCTGCCAGGCGATTATCGACTCGGTATCGCAACTTCCCCCTGAAATAAAGCCGACTAAGAAGAAAGGAAAGTCCTAGAATTTAGAGTTCAGAGTTCAGAGTTCAGGTTTCAGGGTTCTGAGTTCAGGTTTCAGGGTTCAGAGTTCTGAGTTCAGGTTTCAGGGTTCAGAGTTCTGAGTTCAGAGTTTCTGGTTTGTCTCCCTATCTCCCTGTCTCCTGTCTCCCCGTCTCCGCGTCTCCCCGTCTCCCCGTCTCCCCGTCTCCCCGTCTCCCCGTCTCCCCGTCTCCCGTCCCCTCTCTCGCTCACCTGCCTTTGCGGTATTCCGTCCGCTCCTTTAAATTAAACTCTTATGTCATCTGACAATTTGAAGAAGACGCCGCTCAACGCGGCTCATCGCGAACTCGGCGGCAAGATGGTCGATTTCGGAGGGTGGGATATGCCCGTCCAATATCCGTCGGGCGTTATCGAGGAACATATGGCAACCCGTACGCGGGCCGGTTTGTTCGACGTCTCGCACATGGGCGAGATATGGGTCGAAGGCGAAGATGCGATCCCGTTCATCAATCGCCTAACGACCAACGACGTCACGAAACTTGTCGATGGCCAGGCACATTACTCCGCCCTTACTAACGACAAAGGCGGCGTCGTCGACGATCTTCTCGTTTATCGATTTGATGAGGACAAGCTGCTGCTCGTCGTCAACGCGGGTACGACCGAGAAGGATTGGGATTGGATCACGTCTCACAAAAAGGATGAGAAGGTCACACTGACCAACGCAAGCGCCGACTATTGCCAGATCGCGGTTCAGGGCCCGGACGCGATCGGCATCCTCAAGAAGTTGACGGACACGAATCTCGACGAGATCAAGTATTACCATTTCACAACCGGCAAGGTTGATGGCGTTGAATCGATCATTTCGCGAACCGGATACACTGGCGAGGACGGTTTCGAGGTTTACGCCGATGCGAAATTCGCGGAGCAGCTCTGGAACAAGCTGCTCGAAGTTGGCAAGCCCGTCGGCATACTTCCCTGCGGCCTGGCCGCGCGAAACACCTTACGGCTTGAGTCGGCGATGTCGCTCTACGGCCACGAGCTCAGCGACGATATCACGCCGCTTGAAGCCAATCTCGGCTGGATAACGAAACTACAAAAAGGGGACTTCATCGGGGATGATGCGTTGAAGCAGAAAAAGGAAAGTGGCCTGACGCGGCGAATCGTCGGTTTTGAAATGACCCAGCCGGGGATCGCCCGCGATGGCTTCGATGTTTACATCGACGACAAGCGGGTCGGCTATGTGACGTCGGGCAGTCCGGCTCCGTTTCTAAAAAAGAATATCGGGCTCGCATTCTTACCCTTAGAGTTTGCAAATGACGGACAAGAAATTAGAATCGATGTGAGAGGTAAACATCTTTCGGCAAAGGTAGTTCCGACGCCGTTTTATAAGCGCCAAAAGTAAATTTGGCTAGTACGCGTTCACCACTTTTTATATAAAATTATGTCCAACATTCCGGAAAATTTACGTTACAGCAAAGATCACGAATGGGTAAAAGTTGACGGCGATGTCGCCAGCATCGGAATCACCGATTATGCGCAGCACAGCCTTGGCGACGTGGTATATGTCGACATGCCGCGGGTCGGAGATAAGTTCAGCACGCACGAGGCGTTTGGTTCGGTCGAATCGGTGAAGGCCGTCTCGGAGATCTTTACCCCGGTCGCAGGCGAGGTCGTCGAAGTTAACGACGGTCTCAACGACACACCAGAGAAGGTGAACTCCGATCCGTATGGCGACGCATGGTTCGTCAAGATCAAGATGAATAACGCCGGTGAGGCTGACGCGATGTTGTCGGGCGAAGAGTACGAGGAATACCTGAGCGCTAACGCCTGACTGTTTAGATATTAGATTTTGGATTTTGGATTTAAGGCGCGTAACCGCGATCCCTTGTCCCGACGAATCCAAAATCCAAAATCCAAAATCCAAAATCGAATGAGATATATACCAAATTCCCCCGAAGAACGCGTCGATATGCTCGCCGCCGTAGGACTGTCGTCAGCTGACGAATTATTCAGATCGATCCCGGCGGATGTGCAGCTTGGACGACGGCTTGAGATCACGGAACCGTTAGCCGAATCGGAAGTAATTGCGGCGATGGAAAATTTTGCCGCCAACAATCCGGCGGCGACGAAACCATCGTTTCTCGGTGCCGGCGTTTACTCGCATTTTTCGCCGACGATCGTCGATCACCTCATCCAGCGCTCCGAATTCTTTACCTCGTACACGCCCTATCAGCCGGAGATCTCTCAGGGCACTCTGCAATATATTTTCGAGTTCCAAACGCTGATATGCCAGCTCACCGGAATGGAAGTCGCGAACGCGTCGATGTATGACGGTTCGACTGCGACAGCGGAGGCATATGTCATGGCTCAGCGCGTTACTCGGCGGGACAAGATCATCGTTGCTGACACCGTCCATCTTGAATATCGCGAGGTCGCACGGACATACACGCAGCACGGTGATCTTGAAATCAATACCGTTGGTTTTGACGAGAAGACGGGGCGCGTAAGGCCGATCGAAGGTCTTGATGACAAAACTGCCGCGGTCGTCATTCAATCGCCAAACTTTTTTGGCTGTGTCGAAGACGTAAAAGCCATTGCCGATCAGGCCCATGCCGTCGGCGCGCTGCTCATCGTCGTTGTCACCGAGGCGATCTCGTTCGGTTTGTTGAAATCGCCGGGCGATTGCGGTGCGGATATTGTCGTCGGTGAAGGTCAGTCGTTCGGTGTGCCGATGAGCTTTGGCGGACCGCACGTCGGTCTGTTCGCGACACGTGAAAAGTTTGTCCGGCAGATGCCCGGACGTTTGTGCGGCGTTGCGTACGACAAAAACGGGAACCGTGGATTTGTGCTGACGCTCTCGACACGCGAGCAGCACATCAGGCGCGAGAAAGCGACGTCGAACATCTGCACGAATCAGGGCCTGATCGCCCTCGCCGCGACGATCTACATGGAAGCGATGGGCAAAGCTGGCCTGCAGGAAGTCGCGATGCAGAACGCTCAGAAAGCGGCGTATGCGGCGAAGAAGATCGCGGGGATCGATGGATTTGAGATCGCGTTCTCCGCCCCGACGTTCAACGAGTTCGTCGTACGAGGTCCGCGGCCTGCGACGGAAATCTTAGAAAAGCTTCGGACCGAAAACGGGATCATCGGCGGACTCGCTCTTTCAAAATACTATCCGGAACGTCCGAATGAGTTTTTGGTTTGCGTGACGGAGACCAGTTCAAAAGACCGGATAGATGATCTGGTCGCCGCCCTGTCGCAATGAGATATCTGTTCGACTACGGTGAAGGCCTTTTGTGCTTCCTTCCCGTGTTCGTGATCATGAGCTTGATCGCCGCGGCCTTGATATGGAATAGCCTGCCGTCTCGAACAGTAAGGAAGAAAGGTAACGATGACAAGAGCCCGGATGGATATTGATCGACGAACGTTTTTGTCTTCGACAGGCAAAGGCCTCGGGCTAATGGCCCTCTCATCTGCGACAGTCGCATCGCTCTTTGAAAATGTAAACGCGGCCGGACGCTCGATCGATCATCTCTCGCCGATCGAAGCGGCAATCGACGAAGACTACTGGGCGACGATCCAGCAGGCGTTTTCCGTCACTCGCGGCATTATCAATCTGAACAATGGCGGTGTCAGCCCGAGTCCGCGCATTGTGACCGAGGCCTTCGTTCGGTACACGTGGCAGCAGGAAGACGCGACAGCATACACGATGTGGCAGATCCTCGAGCCGCAGTCCGAAACGATCCGCACCGGATTGGCCGAGATCTTCGGCTGCGACGCCGAGGAGATCGCCATCACTCGCGGAGCGAGCGAGTCGCTCGAGACTTTGCTCATGGGATTGGACCTCAAATCAGGCGATGAAGTTCTGACGACGACGCAGGATTATGGTCGGATGCTTACGACTCTGCGTCAGCGCGAGATGCGTGAAGGCCTGAAGCTCAAGCTGATCAAGATCCCGATCGCGCCAGACAACCTCGACGACATTGCGGTGGCGTTCGAACGTGCCGTGACATCGCGGACAAAACTCATTCTCATGTCGCATCAGATCAACCTGACCGGGCAAATACTTCCCGTCAAGAAGGTTTGCGCTATGGCACGGGGACGCGGGGTTGAGACGATCGTCGACGGAGCACACTCGTTCGCCCAGTTCGATTTCAAACGCGACGATCTCGGCTGCGACTATTTCGGAACGTCGCTTCACAAATGGATCTACGCTCCGAAAGGCACGGGAATGCTTTACGTCCGGAGGGAAAAGATCGCGAAGATTTGGGCGTTGATGGCGAGCGAGGAAAAGAACCAGAACGATATTCGTAAGTATGAAGAGATCGGGACTCACTCGGCTGCGATGCGTCTCGCGATTGGCGAAGCAATTCTTTTTCATAACGCGATCGGCGGTAAGCGAAAAGAAGAACGACTCCGATATTTGTCGCGGTATTGGATGAATAATCTGAAAGGTATTCCAAAGGTTGGCTTCAATACGTCGTTCGATCCGGAGCAATCATGTGCGATCGCGAATTTTAAGATCGAAGGCGTCGATCCGGTCGCACTCGGCGGCTATTTGATGTCGAAGCACAAGATCTTTACGACACCCATCGTCCACGACGAGTTCACAGGAATTCGCATCACGCCGAATGTCTATACGACGCTTTGGGAACTTGATCGGTTCAGCAATGTAGTAGTGGATGTCGCGAAGAAAGGTTTGCCGAAGACGTAATGGGCGAGATTTTTGAAAAGCAATTTCAGGTTGGCTGGCGCGATGTCGATCCGAACGGGTATGTCGCGAGTATGGTTTACCTGGAATATTCGGTCGATACACGGATCGTGCAGCAACTGTCACGACGATCGGCGGTTGGTTGACTTTGAGAGGGCGGAAATTGATGGAGCCTGGAGCCTCCGCTTGAGTTTAAGAACGCGTGGCTCGCGTTGAATCGAACTGACGATTTTGAAGAATTGAAGTCGAGTATTAAGAACTAGTGGTCGGTGGTCGGTAGTTTTTATTTTTAGTTATTCCGAAAAGGTTTTATGTCGATTAAGAAAGTTACACAGCATCCCACACAGAATGAAGGGCTGATCTTCGAGCGCTCGCAGACTGGCCGCATCGGCTATCGTCTGCCGAAACTCGATGTCGAAGAAACGAGCATCGATGAACTGTTACCGGTCGAACTTCGCCGCGACGACGATCTCGAAGGCGTTCCCGAAGTTTCTGAGGTCGATGTGGTCCGACATTTCACACGGATCTCGACATGGAATTATTCCATCGACCTCGGCATGTATCCGCTCGGGTCGTGCACGATGAAATACAACTCGCGGCTCAATGAGAAAGTCGCGCGGATCGGTGGATTTACGAATCTGCATCCACTAGCACCCGAGGAAGAATCACAAGGCGCGCTCGAACTGATCTGGGAGCTGCAGAACGATCTTGCCGAGATCACCGGTTTGCCGGGAATCTCTCTTCAGCCGGCGGCCGGAGCCCAGGGCGAGATGACGGGCGTAATGCTGATCCGCGCATTCCTCGACAAACGCGACGGCGAGGCATCGAAGGATCGACGCGTGATGCTGATCCCGGACTCCGCACATGGAACCAATCCGGCATCGGCCGCCCTCGCAGGTTTTACTGTAAAGACGATCCATTCGACGGATGAAGGA
This sequence comes from Acidobacteriota bacterium, assembly GCA_039931335.1. GTDB lineage: Bacteria > Acidobacteriota > Blastocatellia > Pyrinomonadales > Pyrinomonadaceae > OLB17. Next base: position 3,135 of record JBDTSA010000047.1, on the reverse strand, counting down.
TTGACCGACCTCGAACATCTCCAGCAGCTCTGTGACGAGGGTGGTGTCGCCGGCCTAATGCTGACGAACCCGAACACGGTCGGGATCTTCGAGAAGAACATCAAGGAGATCTGCAGGATCATTCACACCGCGGGCGGTCTGGTTTACATGGACGGCGCGAACATGAACGCGCTCGTTGGCGTCGCACGGCCCGGAGACATGGGGGTCGACGTCATCCACCTCAACCTGCATAAGACGTTCTCGACGCCGCACGGCGGCGGTGGTCCGGGCTGCGGTCCATGCGTGTGCTCGGCGGAGCTTGCCGAATTCCTGCCCGTACCGCGGATCGTCAAAGACGGCGACGTATTTCGTCTCGACTACAACGCACCGACGTCGATCGGGCGCGTCAAAGCATTCTTCGGAAACTTCGGAATGATGGTGCGTGCTTTGTCATACATCTACACGCACGGCGCAGAAGGCCTGAAAGAAGCCACGGAAGCCGCGGTCCTGAACGCTCGTTACGTCGCCCGAGAGCTCAAAGATACTTACCATCAACCGTTCGCTTCGGATTGCATGCACGAAGCGGTCTTCTCGCATAAGAACCAGTCGAAGAAAGGCGTGCACACGCTAGACGTCGCGAAGCGCTTGATCGATTACGGATTCCATCCAATGACGATCTACTTCCCGCTCGTCGTCGAAGGCGCGATGCTCATCGAACCGACCGAGTCCGTCGGCCGGGCCGATCTCGACGCGTTTATCGATGCGATGAGGGACATCGACCGCGAGGCTCAAGAGAATCCGCAACTCGTGATAGACGCTCCGCACTCGACGCGCATCGGTCGGCTCGACGAAGCGGCCGCTGCGCGAAAACCTGTCTTGCGTTGGAAACCCGACATGGAAGCTTCGGCGAAATCGGCGTAGCCACTAGAGTGTTCACGTCGCACTGACTGGAGCGCAGGCATCCCTGCCTGCATGAGGGCGAAGCCCGAAAGAGGTCGACTTGTTGTCGGTTGACGCCGCTTCGCGACGTTTGCAGGCAGGTTGCCTGCGCTCCAGTCCGCTGAGCTCCATGAACTTGCAGAGTCTTTTGTAATCGCGCGGTTTTCGTTTATATTTGCCGCATTCCAAACTACTAAGGAGTTCCTATGATCAAAAAGATCTTGCTCGTGATCGCCGCTCTGATCGTTCTCCTCGTGGCAGCCGTCGTCATACTTGCTTTCGCCGTTTCGCCCGATTATAAAGTCGAGCGGGAGATCACGATCAATCGTCCAAAATCGGATGTGTTCAATTACGTGAAGATGATCAAGAATCAGAACACGTGGGGACCGTGGCTCAAGAAAGATCCGACGATGAAACAGGAGTATCGCGGAAACGATGGTTACGTCGGTTTCGTTTCGGCTTGGAAAAGCGATAATCCGGAGATAGGCGAAGGCGAGCAGGAAATAAAGAACATCGTCGAGGGCTCAAGGCTCGACGTCGAGCTTAGATTCATCAAGCCCTTCACGTCGACGAATCAGGGTTTCATGACGACCGAGGCGACGGGCAGCGACTCCACACGTGTAAAATGGGGCTTCAGCGGCGCGATGCCGCGGCCGTTGAACATCATGATGTTGTTCGTCGACATGGACAAGGAGGTCGGAAATGAGTTTGAGGAAGGCCTTTCTAGTTTAAAACGCATCCTGGAAACGCCGCCGACCGTTAACTAAATGTTTCGTTAAGCTCGTTACGACCTCGCAACAAAAAATGACAAGGATCGGAATACCCAAAGAAATACATCCGGGCGAACGCCGCGTCGCAGCCACGCCACAGACCATTCTCAAACTAAAAAAGCTCGCTTTCGACGTCGCTCTTCAATCCGGCGCGGGCGACGCGATCAACGCTAGCGACGCCGAATATCAGGAAGCAGGTGCTTCGATCGTCGCGGACGCGGCCGAGCTCTGGCGGTCGTCCGATGTCGTGATGAAGGTTCGCCCACCTGAAGACGGTGAGGCAGATCTAATGCGCGATGGCGGATGGCTCGTCGGCTTTATCTGGCCGGGCCAGAATCGTGAGATCGTCGATCGGCTTGCGAAAAAGCATGCGACGGTGTTCGCAATGGACAGTGTTCCACGCATCACGCGTGCACAGAAAATGGACACGCTCTCGGCGATGGCGAACATCGCCGGATATCGGGCGATCATCGAAGCCGCGAATAATTTTCCGAGATTTTTTACCGGACAGATCACGGCCGCCGGACGCATCGATCCAGCCAAAGTTTTGGTGATCGGTGCCGGGGTCGCCGGATTGTCGGCGATCGGTGCGGCGAAAGGATTAGGTGCAATCGTTCGCGCGTTCGATCCGCGTTCGGCGACTAAAGATCAAGTAGCATCGATGGGCGCCGAATTTCTCGAGCTCGATGTAAAGGAAGAAGGCGAGGGCAAAGGCGGCTACGCGAAGCAGATGTCCGACAGCTTCTTAAAGGCTGAGATGGCTCTGTTCGCTCAACAGGCGATGCAGGTCGACATTATCGTCACGACAGCCCTCATTCCCGGCAATCCCGCTCCGAAATTGATCACGAAAGGCATGGTCGAATCGATGAGACCCGGATCGGTGATCGTCGATCTCGCCGCGGAACAAGGCGGCAATTGCGCACTGACCGAGCCAGGCCACGTCGTCCATCACAAGGGTGTTACGATCGTTGGTTTTACCGACCTGCCGTCGCGTATGGCTTCGATGTCGAGCCAGCTCTACGGCTCGACGGTCACGGCGCTACTCGAAGAATTGCAAGACGAAGCGGGAAAGCTTCAGGTCGATCTGGAAAACGAGGTCGTACGCGGTGCGATCGTCCTGCACGAAGGAAAGATGATGTGGCCGCCGCCTCTGCCGCCGGCGCCGCCCGAGCCGGGCGTTCCGACAAAGAGCTCGGCGAGCGTTGCCGTTGCAAAGGCGGCCAGTTCAGCACACGGGTCGGATGAAGGGACGGGGATCAGCCCAATTCTTCTCGCGGTGATCGGACTCGCGCTGATCGGTCTCGGCCTGGTTGCACCCGAATCAAAGCTTTCGCACTTCACGGTTTTCATGCTCGCGGTCTTTGTCGGCTTTCAGGTTGTATGGAACGTAAAGCCGGCGCTGCATACGCCGCTGATGAGTGTCACGAATGCGATCAGCGGCATCATC
>JBDTSA010000046.1:0-9385 GCA_039931335.1 Acidobacteriota bacterium | reverse complement strand
CGGCCAAGACATTCGCAACCCTCTGCGGGTCGTTCGCGGCAATAGAAATATGATTGATCATTATAAAAACTCCTATAAGAATATGCGGGGAAATCCCCTCACCCGTATAACGCGGAGTTTTTCGGCGCGACGTATCAGGTATGTATAAGACGGGATATCACATCACGCCATCATATGCTTCGCTCCCGAGGAGCGGCATGTTGTAGATGTGAGGTATAACGAAAGAAATCAGGCGCTCTTCGCTCCGCTAGGAGCGACATGTTTGGAGATGTGAGGGTAACGTAAGCTTCTACTAATCAGGCGCTCATCGCTCCGCTAGGAGCGACATGTTTGTAGCAGAGTTCGTTTTGATGGCTTCCGCTCCGTTAGGAGTGGAACTAAAGATTTCAGAATAATTAAAGACCGTCGCCCGTTCGAAATGTTATTCGTTTCATCATGGCCAACACATTCTCCCAAATCTATATACAGGCGATCTTTGCCGTCGAGCACCGGGCTAGCCTGATCCGATCCGAGTGGAAAGAAGAACTTTTCAAATATATCGGAGGCATCTTTCGCAACAAGAAGCAGAAACTGCTCGCGATTGGCGGTATTGAAGGCCATATCCACCTTCTGTTTGGGCTTCGACCTAGCATGGCGATCTCCGATCTCATACGCGATGTGAAATCTGACTCAACCGAATTCATAAACAAGAACGGTTTCGTTCGTGGAAAATTCTACTGGCAGAAAGGGTTCGGTGCCTTCTCGTATTCGAGATCCCATCTGGATGCCGTGGCGAAGTACGTTCTCGAGCAAGAGAAGCATCACGCGAAACGGTCTTTCAAGGATGAGTACGTCAAATTACTCGATCATTTCGAAGTGGAATACGACGATCGGTATCTATTCAACTGGATTGAATAGAAACGATTCCACTCCTACGAAGCGAAAACGATACAGCATCTTTTTCTACAAACATTTCGCTCCTCTGGAGCGAGAACGGTATTGCCTTCTTTTTCTACAAACATTTCGCCCCTCCGGAGCGAGAAGCTTATTTCTTTCTTTCTACGAATCGGCCGCTCATCGCTCAGTGGGCTCGAAATGTTTGTAGCAGCGTCGTTTGGAAATCTCCCGCTTCTCTTACAGAGTGATTTACAGATTCTTCGTCCACTCAATATATTTCTTCGAATCGAATTTCTTTCCCGTGCTGCCGCTCGTCATGTAACGGATCATGCCGAAAACGGGCCGCTCCATCCACGGGCGATCATGTTTGCCAAAGCACCATAGGATTCCCGTGTACGAATTCGGATCGCGGCCGTCAAGACAGTATTTGTTATTGAGGTGTACAAGTGTTTCGAAGGCGATCTCGTATGACGGCGACCACGCGATCACATTCTTGCCCCAGAGCATTCGGACGTAGTTGTGCATCTCGCCGGTCACGACCATCTCGCGCTGTGCCGCGTTCCACAGATCGTCATGGGTTTTGCCGTCCTCGAGCTGCTCGAGGGAATACGTGATCTGACGCTCGTCATCGACATGCTCACGCATTGTTTTGTGAACCCACGCCGGAAGCGATTCGAGCGAATCATAATTCGGATTGTGATGCGTGAAATTGAACGAAAGCTCGCGGCGGACTATGAGCTCTTCGAGATATGCGTCCTTCGCGGCCTGGGGCACATCCGCATCCTGAACGGCGAGTGCGATCTCGAGAGGCGAAAGAAATCCGAAATGCAGATACGCCGACAATCGGGAAGAACCGTCGCGATCCGGTTTGTTTCGGGCGGTCTCGTATTCGGGAAGAATTTCATCGACGAACTTCTTCAAACGCTCCCGGCCACTTGTTGTTCCGCCGTGATAAACGGCCGACGGCTTGACCGAATGATCCACATCACACCCGGCAACCAGCTCCGCCATATTGCCGGGAACGACGATCGTCTCCGGACAATCCACTTTCAGACCCGGCTTTTTCAGATCGACGCTCTCTTCTTTGAACGGTTTCAGATAATTCGCCAACAGCTTTTTTATCTTCGGACGGATCGTGTATGCGGCGTATTCTTCCCTGTCGAACTTACTCATCGGAATAATTCCGTTCGAATCGACCGCGTAAACCGGAATAGTCGCCCGTCCGGCGATGCGACTGTTGTGTTCCGGGATGATGAAGCACGGATAGTCGTCCGTAACAATGCACGCGGCGTCCTTCGCAAGACGCGCGACTGTTTGCTTGGCCGACGTCTTGTCTTTTTGCAGATAGAAAATGTAACGAATGCCGAGATTCTGAAACTCGTGCCGCTTTTCTTCGACGCCTTCGAGAATGAATGAATGGATCCGATCGCTCGCCCACGGGTAGTAATATTTCAAGCCCTCATAGACGACGAGCGGAAGTTTCAACTCGTTCGCTTTGCGGATAGCGAAGGTGAGCCCGTGGTTGTACGACGTACGCTTGTACATCTGCATCCAATACAAAACGTAACGCGCCTTCGGATTCGGCGTTGCATCGTTCAATTGGACGACTCTTTCGTTAACCCGCATTTCGTGTTTAATATAACCTCTTAACGCAGAGGACGCGGAGACCGCGGAGCGTGATTTATGAATTCCGGGATGTATAAAAGTGATTTCGCTCAAAGTCGCCGACTGGTTTCGATTCTCTGCGTTCTCTGCGGCCTCTGCCTTTCAATCCCCGCACAGGATTGGCAGACTGCTCACCCCGGCGTCGAATACGCACGCGTCGATCACAAAATCGGTGACGCTCCTATAAAGATAAATCTGCTTCGGCTCGATCTCACAAAAGTTCGGCTCGACGTGCATCATGCGTTTGAAAAAGTGATCGGTGTAGAACCAACATCGGTGATCGCCGCCCGTCACAACGCGACCGCGGCGATCAACGGCGGATTTTTTAGATTGGACAAGAGTGAGTTCGCCGGAGATCCGGCGGGCCTTCTTATGATTGACGGGCACCTGCTGAGTGAAAGCGAAAAAGACCGTGCGACGCTCATCGTGAGCAATCTCAAGAACGAGACTCACGCATTTTTCGGCCACTACGCGACTAAGACGTGGATCCGTGTCGGCGAATATGATACGCCGATCGCGCTGTCGGGTATCAACCGAGAACGAAAAAACGGCGAAGCGATTATTTACGACGCTTCATTGATGCGCCCTCAAAGACAGCCTGGCGATCTCGAAGTCTGGCTGAGTAAATGCACTCACCGAGAATACGACCGTCGTTCATCGGACCGCTTTATCGACTGCAAGGATGTTCAGGTTATTCGAGACGTCGCCGCGATTCCAAAACCGCAAACTCCGGAGTTCATCATTTCTCTCGAGCCAACCTTCGTAGATAGCAAAGCTATCTGCGAAAGAATAGGTGCGCTGGACGGCGGCCATAAACGCAAGATCGTCATCGGAACCAGAATGAATGAAGATACGAATTACTTCGGTTTCACGGACCTTGTAGACGTCACCAACGGCGTCGCCCAGCTCATCAAAGACGGCAAGATCGACATCACTTGGGAACAAGAAAAGGCCAGCAAATCATTCGCCGAAATGCGACATCCGCGAACAGCGGTCGCAAAGGTAAAAGATGGAAAGTTTCTGATGATCACGGTTGACGGACGTCAGCCGGGCGTCAGTGTCGGTATGACTTTGCAGGAGCTCGCCGAATATCTTTTGTCACTAGGCGCGACTGATGCGATGAATCTCGACGGTGGTGGATCGACGACGATGTTCCTCGACGGAAAAGTTGTGAACACTCCATCCGATAAAGAAGGCGAAAGAAAAGTGAGTGATGCGATCGTTGTTACACTTCGACACAACTCGCGCAAATCACGCCGATAAAATTCTTCTACTGCACGCGACAAAGAACAGTCGGATAGTCTTGTGCACACTACGGAGGAAACCTTTTCGCGATGCGCAGAAATAAAAATTTCTGTACTCAAATCATTTTTCACACCACACGCAGAAGAGAAAAAGTTCTGCGCGCATTCGCGCAAATAGAAAATCCAAATCGTATTCCAAAAAATGTGCAAAAAAACTTTTTTTGACAAATAAAAAAAACTTGACAAATTATTTTCAATTTGTGGTACGTTAATCGAGGCTACTAAAGCTCTATCTTATTTCAATCACGAGAAACAAAAACTATGGCAACAGCAAAAAAAGCAACAGCAAAGAAAAAACCGGCAGCTAAAAAAGCTGCAGCAAAGAAACCGGCAGCTAAAAAAGCTCCGGCGAAAAAGAAACCGGCAGCCAAGAAAGCTGCTCCGAAGAAAGCCGCTGCTAAGAAACCGGCAGCGAAGAAAGCAGCAGCGAAGAAACCGGCAGCTAAGAAAAAAGCCGCTCCGAAAAAGAAAGCAGCTCCGAAGAAATCAGCCGCAAAGCGGAAGAGATAACCTTCGAGACATAAACAAAAAAGGCCTGGCAGAAATGCCGGGCCTTTTCTATTTCATAAAACGAATTTCGACCGCGTCAATAATTTAACTTCAGTTCATTGTCCTCTGTGCTCACGCTCACGCTTCCGCCGTGAACAAGTTTTCCAAACAGGATCTCATGCGCAAGCGGCTGCTTGATCTTCTCATGAATGAGCCGCGCCATCGGACGCGCTCCGTACCGAGAATCAAATCCATTCGCCGCCATCCAGTCCCGAGCCGACTCATCCAGCTTCACGATCACTCGCTTCTCTGCCAGCTGCCCGTTCAATTCATTAATGAATTTATCGACGATCAACTTGATGATATCCACATCAAGAGCCTTGAATGGCACCCATGCATCGAGGCGATTTCTAAATTCCGGCGTGAATGTCCGTTCGATGACGCCCTTCGCGTTACCTTTCGTATCGGACGTGTTTCGAAACCCGACGCCGCCTGACGAAAGCTCGCGGGCACCGGCGTTCGTCGTCATTATCAGGATCACGTTACGAAAATCAGCTTTCTTACCGTTGTTGTCGGTCAGCGTCGCCGAGTCCATGACCTGCAGCAGCAGGTTGAAAAGATTCGGATGCGCCTTTTCGATCTCGTCGAGCACGAGCACCGCATGCGGCGTTCGCATGATCGCCTCGGTAAGCAATCCGCCCTGATCAAACCCGACATAACCGGGTGGTGCGCCGATCAGACGCGAGACGGTGTGCGGCTCGGCGTACTCGCTCATGTCGAAACGAATAAACTCGACTCCGAGAATTTCGGAGAGCTGTTTCGCCACTTCCGTCTTACCGACACCGGTGGGGCCAGAGAATAAGAACGAGCCGACTGGTTTCGTCTGATGCCCGAGTCCGGCACGCGAGATCTGAATTGCATCGACGATCCGGTCGATCGCCTCGTTCTGTCCGAAGATCACTTTCTTGATATCGTCGCGGAGAGATCGCAAACGCACCTTTTCATCGGCGACGACGGTCTTCGGCGGGATCTTCGCCATCCGGGCGATCGTATTCTCGACCATCTGCACCGAAACTTTCTTTGGGCGCTTATTCGCCGGCATCAACTTCACCGATGCACCGACCTCGTCGATCACGTCAATCGCTTTGTCCGGCAGAAAACGATCATTGATATATTTCCCCGCAAGCTCGGCCGCGGTCTTGAGCGACTCGTTGCTGTAGCGAACGCCGTGGTGCTGCTCGTAAAATTTCTTCAGGCCTTTCAAGATCTGATAGGTCTCTTCGACGGTCGGCTCGCCGATCTCGATCTTTTGGAAACGGCGCGCAAGGGCGCGATCGCGTTCGAACGCCGCTTTGTACTCGCTGAATGTCGTCGATCCGATGCAACGTAGCTCACCCGCCGCGAGCGCAGGCTTCAAGATGTTCGACGCATCCATCGATCCGCCCTGGACCGATCCCGCACCGACGATCGTGTGGATCTCGTCGATGAAAAGTATTGCGTTCGGATGTTTCTTGAGTTCGTTGACGATCGATTTGAATCGCTGCTCAAAATCGCCGCGGTAACGAGTGCCGGCGAGGACTGCGCCCATGTCGAGTGCAAAAACTTTTGCATCTTTCAAAACGTCCGGCACATCGCCTTCACTGATTTTCAAGGCCAGTCCTTCGGCCAACGCCGTTTTTCCGACACCAGGTTCGCCGACATACAGCGGATTGTTTTTCTTTCGACGGCAGAGTACCTGGATCGTCCGCTCGATCTCGGCCGTGCGTCCGACGATCGGATCGATGTGCCCGTTCGCCGCGCGTTCCACCAGCTCTTCGGTAAAACTCTCGAGTGGCTTTTTGCGTTCGGCCGGCGTGATACCGGCAAACTCCTCGTCATCGAACGGCTCGGAATACGGACCGCCCGTATCGATCTTAGAGATACCGTGCGAAATGTAATTAAGAATATCGAGCCGCGTGACGCCTTGCTGCAAGAGAAGATAGACGGCGTAGCTCTGCTCGGCCTGATAGAAAGCGGCGAGAATATTGCCGCCATCGACTATCGATTGCCCGCTGCCTTCGGCCTGCAGCACGGCGTATTGAATTGTCGATTGAAATGTCGATGTCAGCTCGGGAAGCTGCTTCGAGCCCTCGGGCATCTTTTCGAGCACGTCACGAAAGTAATCAAGCAGCGAATCGCGGAGCGTTTGCAGATCGGCTCCGCAATGCATAAGAACATCGGCCGCCGAGCTATTTTGAACAAGCGCGTACAGCAGATGCTCGAGCGTTACATACTCGTGCTTATATTTCACCGCAACATCAACAGCCTGGCTAAGCGTCTCTTCTAATTCCTTGGTGAGCATCTGTCCTATAAAACCTCATTTGACGCTTCGGGCCGTCATTAATATTTTCGTCTTTTCCCAAAGCATTTTCAATTACCTAAAGATGCGAGCGACAAAGCAGCTACGAAAACCGCACGCCCTCTCTGCAAATCTCCGACGAATAGAGATTGAATTCGATGGCTGCGGGTTCAAAGACACGCCGCATCGCACTCTCGATGTTAGATGCCTGTTCGGGCGTTTCGCTCAACATAAACATCGACGGGCCCGAGCCTGAGATCCCACCATTGAGAGCTCCCGCGGACCGCGATGCGGCCTTGATCTCATCAAATTTTGGTATGAGAGATTTTCGAACCGGCTCTACAATAAAGTCTTCCATCGATCGAGCGAGCAATGCATTATCGCCCCGAGCGAGAGCCGCGACGAACGCGCCGAGGTTTGACCATTGCCTGACCGCATCGCGCAATGGAACGTCTTTCGGCAAGACGGCCCGAGCGTCCGCGGTCTTTATCTCGATCTGCGGATGAAGCACCGTCGCGTAAAGCGTCCGGTATTCAAGCGAGACAATATCGAGCGGATCGGTCGAACGTACCAGCGTGAATCCACCGAGTATGCACGGTGCGACGTTGTCGGCGTGGGCAGCTCCGGATGCGAGACGTTCGCCTTCCATTGCGAATCCGACAAGTTCCTGCTTTGTGAAACGATCGTCGAGAATACGATTCGCGGCGACGACCGCACCTGATGAACTCGCCGCGCTCGATCCTATACCGCTGCCCGGCTTAATGCCCTTCGCGATCGTAACCTCAAATCCAAAATCGAGATTCGCCGCACGCATCAACTCGAGCAGCGCGACTCCGGCGACATTTTTCTGAGGATCGGCTGGCAGGCCGAAGCTATCCAGATGCCGGATGCGGACCACTCGTTCGTCGATGCGGCGAACAGTGATCTCATCAAATGGTTTGGAAAGTGCGAAACCGAGACAGTCGAAACCGCAGACGACATTCGAAACCGTAGCCGGAGCTAAAACGCTGACCTCGTCCATAGTTAGCGAGCAATACGAGCCCTGAGAAGAACTACTCTAGCACAGCGTGAAATCCGGCCCTCCAACGGCGATGTGAGTTACTCGTTCCGTCAGATTTCTCTGAATTCCGAGCACAATTCCATGAATGTTACGGACAATTCCCCGAACTCTGCACGCAATTCTATGAATGTCGTGCGTAAGTACCCGAACTCTGTACGCAATTCTTTGGATTTTGCGCGTAATTCCCTGAACTTTGCACACAATTCCTTGAATGTTGCTCATAATTCCTTGAGTTGTAGCCACAATTCAAGGAACGATATGGATGATTTCGTGAATTTATCGGCGTGGGAGGGTATCGAGGCCCCAAAACCGCCGAATACTACACATGATTCTCGATCTTCGCCGCGAAGAATGTTGCTGCGTAACGGAGCGAGATGATTCTGAGCGATCCTGTAATTACAGTGTGAGCCCGACAGCGACCAAAATCTGGTCAATCCAGATAACGAAGCTCCACGATTGAATCCGGGCCAAAGATCCGGGCCGAGTCGCGGAGCCGCCTAGGAAAACACGTCCTAATGCTCAGTTCAGATCGAACAGCAGAAACTCGGTTTTGTCATCGAGAGCCTTGATTTTCAAGGCTTTCTCGTCGCTGATCGCCGCGCCGTCACCGGCGACAAGCTTCTCACCGTTGATATCGATCGATCCGCTGATGAGCTGGAGCCACCCATGGCGTCCGTCGGCCAACTCACGCGAAACTTCCTCACCGCCCTTAAGGACCGAAGCGAAAACTTTGACATCCTGATTGATGTGGATAGATCCGTCATCGCCGCCTCGAGAGGCGATAAGCTTCAGTTTTCCCTGCTTTTCTTCCGGTCCGAACTCTTTCTGTTCATAGCTCGGTTGAAGATTTCTCTTCTCCGGCAGGATCCAGATCTGGAGCAAATGGGTCTTGTCCGTCGGCGAGCTGTACTCACTATGTAATACTCCCGTCCCCGCCGTCATCCGCTGAACCTCGTTCGGGCGGATCGTCTCGCCATTACCCATCGAGTCGCGATGCGAGAGCTCGCCCGAGATCATGTACGTGATGATCTCCATGTCTCGATGGCCGTGCTTCGGAAAACCCTGGGCCGGTTCGATGAAATCCTCGTTGATGACGCGGAGGTTACGAAAGGCGGTAAAGTTCGGGTCGTAATAATCCGCAAATGAAAATGAAAAGTGCGTGTCGAGCCAGCCGTGATTTGCATGCCCGCGTTCGTTCGATCGTCTGATATTGATCATGATTTGCTCCTTGTCTTCTTTGCGATCTTTGCGAGCTTTGCGCGAGAAGATTTCACGCAAAGCTCGCGAATTCTGAAAAGCTAATACAAGAAGTCTATCGCTTCACGTGCGGGTTGTAATCACTAATTCGGGTGAGACGTTGCGCATACTTTTGGGTGATTTGCTTTCTAACGCAGAGCTCGCGGAGGACGCGGCAAAAACTATATCCCGATCTCTGCGTTCTCCGCGGTCCCAGCATAAAATCAGCGGCCTAGAGGCGGAGTTCAAAACGGCTTGCAGACCACCATCAACCCGTCGCGGATCGGGAGCAACACATTCGAAACTCGTTCGTCGGCCTGCACCATCAGGTTGAAGTCGTGGAGCGCCTGCGTGTTTTCATCCTTCTCTTCATCAAGTACATGTCCGCTCCAGAGAACGTTGTCGGCGATGATAAAC
>JBDTSA010000045.1:0-9411 GCA_039931335.1 Acidobacteriota bacterium | reverse complement strand
CACCGCGTCCGACTCGAAGAGAACGGAATTGAGCCGGCTCGCGCGATGACGCTCGCGATGGCCGATGCCGGGATCGCGCCCGAACAGATCAACTACCTAAACCTGCACGGGACATCGACCCAGCTCAACGACCGGATTGAAACGCAGGCGGTAAAACTCGCATTCGGCAAAGAAGCTTACAAGATCCCGATGTCCGCGACGAAATCGCAGATCGGCCATCCACAAGGCGCGACCGGTTCGGCCGGGATCGGAGCCGCGTTGCTCGCAATCAACGAGGGCATCATTCCACCGACCATAAATCTCGACACACCAGATCCGGAATGCGATCTCGATTATGTACCGAATGTCGCGAGGAAAGCGCCGGTTGAGGCGGCACTCTGTAACTGCATCGGGTTTGGCTCGAAGAACTCCGCTTTGATCCTTAAGAGGCCATAAACAAAAAGAGTGCGATTTTTTGAAAATCGCACTCCGTTGGGACGCTATAGAGATTATAAAGACTCGAAGCCGGTCGAAGATCAGACGCTTTCCGATCGAACCGACGGGGGATAATAAAAAGGACCAACCGTTCTAAATTCTTCCGTATTGAACTTTTTTCTCGCGCCGCAATCTACACATGCCCGATATGAGACTTGTTTTTCCGTAAATGGTCTGGTCAACCGCTTATGCCAACATCCAAATAGAGCTGACACAAACCCGATCTTTTCACCAAACGAGCCCCATGTACGATTAATTATCGCCGCCGCTATTCTGTTTTGTTCCAAAATCCCTTGCATAAATTATCTTTCCTCACATTTGCTCAATGTGATTCGCCCGATGGAGAAGAACGAATCCCGGGAAGCTTTTTGCAGACTTGCGCTGAGGCCATCAACTTAAATTAGCCCGCAAACCTCTACGCGTATTAGACTCACACGAAGTATCAGTAATAATCACCCAAAACTTCCTTTTTCTTTATCTGCAAGCACCATGCCCAAGCGGTTATTTGTCGGGTTTTCCCTTTGTTCGTAAGCTCCTTTCTCTTATTCCCTTATTTCGTTAAAATCATCCCAAAAGATTCAGGAGCTTCTATGCGGACACTAATTTCGATATTTATTTTTGGTTTATTTACGTTCGCCCTCGCGTCGTCCTCATTCGCCTGGGACGACGTCGGGCATAAAACGACTGGTTACATTGCCTGGCAGCAGATGTCACCGACCACCCGCGAAGCAGTGATCAGGATTCTAAGAACAGCTCCTGAGGATTCGGATCTTTCCGTCTTCTACGCGCAGTACGGAGCCGAAGCTGAAGACATCCGAAAGCTCGAATACTTCATGTTAGTCGCGACCTGGGCCGACATCGTTCGCGATCGCTCGTTCGAAAATCGTTACAAGAAATACCACAAGAGTAATTGGCATTATGACGACACATTCTGGAAGCAGGTCGACGGTAAAGCCGAGCTCATACAAAACGCGGAGGAGGGCGGCGTCGCCGTCAACAAGCTTGTAGATTTTGACAAGGATCTGCGCAACCCATCGACCACTGACAAAGAGAAAGCGATCGAGATCGCATGGGTCTCTCATCTGATCGGGGACATTCACCAACCTCTCCACACATCTGCACGTGTTACAGACAAAGAGCCGAAAGGCGATCAGGGTGCGAATCTCTTCCTGCTGACACCAGAAGGGACGCCGCGCGAAAAGCAACTGAACCTGCACTGGTTTTGGGACTCGATAATCGGACGCAACACGCCGCTTAAGGGCGACGAATGCGAACGTGACTACATAATGTCGGTCGCACATAAGATCATGAAGAAGTATCCGCGAGCCTCACTCGGATCCGGGATACGGCTCGGCGAGTACGACGAGTGGCGGAAGGAGAGTTTCACCCTTAATGCGACCGATGTTTTTTCTCCCGACCTTGTCCGCTTCCAGACGCCGTCCGAAAAATATAAACGTCACGCGTTCAAAGTTGCGCAGCGCCAGCTCGCGCTGGCCGGTTACCGTCTCGGCGAGACACTCAATCAGATTTTTGGCGCGTCGACACCAGCGCCTGTACGCTGAGATTCCATTCAATGAAACCTTCCGAGATCCGCGACTACTTCGACAATCGGCGTGATGAGACGATCGAGATGATTCGCCAGATCGTCGAGATCGAATCTCCATCCTACGACGTCGCGAGAAGTAAACTCGTCGCGTCGTGGATCGAGAACGAGGCGCGCAAATTATCCCTCGATCTCGAGATCGAGCGCGTCGTTGCGGAGAAGTACGGAGAGCATGTCCTGATCCGGGCATTTCCCGGGCTTGAAAAGAATGTACTTCTACTCGGCCATACAGACACTGTACATCCCGTTCGAACAAACCTGCTCAATCCGACGCGAATAGAGGACGGCAAGTTTTTCGGGTGCGGAATTTTCGACATGAAATCCGGCATCGTTCTCATGCTCGAAGCGCTGCGATACATTGCCGACTCGGCTGTGATGCCTTCTCGATCAGTGACCATACTGTTGTCATGCGACGAAGAAGTCGGCAGTTTTACCGGGCGGGAGCTCGTCGAACGTGAAGCACGAAACGCTGAAGCATGTTTGGTCTTCGAGCCGTCTGCAGCCGGCCGCGTAAAGACGGGACGAAAAGGAACCGGAATGTTCACGCTCAAGACGCACGGTGTTCCCGCTCACGCGGGACTCGAACCCGAGAAGGGTGCAAGTGCGATCCTCGAGCTTGCCCGTCAGATCGAAACGCTCCACGCGCTCAACAACCTCCCGGCCGGCACGACGGTCAATGTCTGCACGGCCCGCGGCGGGACGACGATCAATGTAATCCCGGAACACGCGGAATGCTCCGTCGATATTCGATTTACTTCGATAGACGAGGCAAAGCGGATCGAGAATGCGGTTCGAGAGCTCAAGCCGTTCGACGATCGGGTATCGCTCGAGATAAGCGGCGGAGTCAATCGTCCGCCGATGGAGCGAACGCCGCAGGTCGCGGCGCTTTTCGAAAACGCGCGATCGATCGCCGCGAGCTTTGATTACGAGCTCGGTGAAACGCAGGTCGGTGGTGCGTCAGATGGAAACTTTGTTGGGGCGCTCGGAGTACCGGTCCTGGATGGCCTTGGCATAGCGGGTGATGGAGCGCATCGGCTCGACGAACACATTCTCGTCGACGACATCGCGGATCGAGCGGCGCTCGTTACTGCATTGCTCGTTTCGTGACCGGCATTTACGACAGAAGTTCCCGAACGTATTATCCTACAAAGTATCGCGGAGGCGCATCCTGTCCGGTGATGGGCGCGGTCTTCAAAACCGTCAGCGAGTACGCGAGAGCGTGCTTGGGTGGGTTCGACCCCCACACGCCTCCGCCAGTTCCATTTTGGATTTTAGATTTTGGATTGCAAGAGCCAAATTCCGAACTTCATTTCACCCGCCTTTAGGATTCTTCAGAATAATTAAATCCTCATCCACGCTTTCGGCGGTATATTTTTCGCATGACCGAAAACGAGTTTCAAGGAAAAGACTAGGCAGATGGCTTTTGCGGGTGATGCGTCTTGTTGACGCTTTACCTCGGTCGCTTGTTGCACACACGATCGGAAAGCAACTTCTGCGCTCGGGAACCTCTATCGGGGCCAACTATTGCGCAGCGTGTCGCGGCAAGTCGCGTGCGGATTTGCTTCACAAACTATCGATCGTAGAAGAAGAGGCGGACGAAAGTTTATTTTGGATCGAACTGTTAATCGATGCGAACTTGGCGGCAGAAAAGCGAGTCAGGGCCTTACGCGATGAAATTAGTGAGATCGTCGCGATGACCGTCTCTTCGATAAGAACAATGAGAGCAAGAGCATCGGCGAATCCAAAATCCAAAATCCAAAATGAAAAGTTGGCTTGCCCTAAATATGACCCCCGGTGTCGGCCCGAGAGTCGCCACAAAGCTGCTCGAGGCATTTGGTTCGCCCGACAATGTCTTTCACGCCAGGCGGGCGCAGCTAGAATCGCTTCGCATCAAACCCGAAACGATCGAAAGCATAATCACGCGGCAGCTTTTCGAGCGGGCTGCTGTTGAACTTGAACGAGTCAAAAAGCTCGGCGGCGATATTCTGCTCCTCGACGATGGAAGCTATCCTGCAATGCTCCGCGAGATCGCCGATCCGCCGATCACTCTTTATGTTCTCGGTGATTGGGAGACATGTCTCACGCAGCCCTGCGTAGCCGTGATCGGTTCGCGACTGTGTTCGACGTATGGGATCAACGCGGCCGAGATGTTATCACGCGATCTCGCCTCGCGCGGCATCTGCGTCATATCCGGCCTCGCTCGCGGGATCGACACGGTCGCGCATCGCGGTGCGATGAGCGGCGGCGGAAAGACCGTCGCGGTTCTCGGCACCGGGATCGACAGTGCATATCCGAAAGAGAACACGCGCCTTATAAATAGTATTCTCGACTCGGGCGGAGCCGTCGTATCGCAGTTCCCGCTCGGGACACCACCGCTGAAGGACAACTTTCCATATCGAAACCGAATCATAAGCGGGCTAAGCTTAGGCGTGTTGATCGTCGAGGCATCGGAGCGAAGCGGCTCGTTGATAACCGCCAGGCTCGCGATGGAGCAGAATCGCGAGGTGATGGCCGTGCCAGGAAATATCACGTCGGCAAATTCGTTTGGTACGAATTATTTGATAAAGTCCGGTGCAAAGCTGGTGCAGCAATGGCAGGACGTCGTCGCCGAACTGCCGAGCGAGATCGCCGCCGACATCCTTCCGCCAAAGATCGACGAACAAGATGAGGACAGGCCGAACGAGATCGCTCCACCCGATCTGAACGAGAAAGAGCGGAAGATCTGGTCGATTTTGACGTATGACCAGCCGGTCCAGATCGATGTTTTGCTTGAGTCGAGTGGTATGTCATTTGGTGATCTGAATAGCGTACTTGTCGCTCTGGATATCCGTGATCTGATCCGCGTGCTGCCGGGAAAAAATTATGCGCGGCGGATCTGAGCGGCGAAGAGCGGCTGTTTGACAGAATAGAAAGATAGGTGTTAGAAGTCAGATTGTCAGGTGCTATTTGCATCTGACTATTTTTTTCGGGGGAACATTTCCCGAGGAAGTTGTTATGGCAAAGAATTTAGTGATCGTCGAATCGCCGGCTAAGGCTAAGACGATAAACAAATATCTCGGGTCGGATTACACGGTGCTCGCATCGATCGGGCACATCAAAGATCTGCCTGGAAAGGACCTTGGCGTCGATGTCGAAAACAATTTCGAACCGACCTACGAAGTAATTCCGGATACCAAGAAACGCAATAATAAGAAGATAGTTTCAGAACTGAAAAAGGCCGCGAAGGCTAGTGAAGCGATCTATCTCGCGGCCGACCCTGATCGCGAAGGCGAAGCGATCTGCCAGCATCTCGCCGAAGAGATCGTCCCAAAAAATGGCAAGCAGCAGGTGTACCGCGTGATGTTTAATGAGATCACAAAGTCCGCGATCCAGGACGCATTCAAAGAACCCAAACAAGTAAATAGAGACCTCGTCGATGCCCAGCAGGCCCGTCGAATTCTCGACCGGCTCGTCGGTTATAAGGTGTCGCCCATCTTATGGAAAACGATCGGCGGCAAACTTTCCGCCGGACGCGTTCAGACGGTCGCCGTCCGCCTCGTCGTCGAGCGCGAACGCGAGATCGAGGCATTCGTAAAGACCGAGTATTGGACGATCATCGCCAATCTTACTGCGGCACTTCCGCCGAAGTTCGATTCACGTCTTTATAAGATAGAAGACAAAACCGTAAAGACCGGGAAGTTCGATGAGGATCTCAAGGCTAACGAGACTCATATCAAGACCGATGCGGATGCCACGACGATCGTCGATGAAGCCGGTAAGCAGGATTTCGTCGTCGACTCGGTCATCACCAAAGAACGAAAGCGTAACGCGACACCGCCGTTTATTACGTCAAAGTTGCAGCAGGACGCGTCAAGGAAATTCGGTTTCGCCGTCAAAAAGACGATGATGGTCGCCCAAAAGCTTTACGAGGGCATCGAGATCGGTTCGGAAGGAGCGGTTGGGTTGATCACTTACATGCGAACCGACTCGACACGTGTTTCGGATACGGCGCTTAATGAGGTCCGCGAATATATAGGCGGTTCCTATGGTGAATCGTATTTGCCAGGCAAGCCGAATATCTATCGTTCTAAAAAGGACGCTCAGGATGCTCACGAAGCGATTCGTCCGACGGACGTCAATCGCACACCTGACAGTCTTGCAAACAAACTCGGCCCCGACGAGCTCAAGCTCTATCGACTGATATGGCAACGGTTTGTTGCGTCGCAGATGATGCCGGCAGTTTTCGATCAGACGACGATCGATATCAAAGCAGGGCGGTTTACATTCCGCTCAACTGGTTCGGTCCAAAAGTTCGACGGTTTCTTAAAAGTCTACCAGGAGGGCCGCGACGAAAAACCGGCGGATGGCGAAGACGACGACGAAGAGCGGAGTCTGCCGCTTGTTCAGCAAGGCGAAACACTAAAGCTGAACACGATCACGCCGGAACAACACTTCACTGAGCCGCCCCCACGATACTCCGAAGCAACGCTCGTCAAGGCTCTCGAAGAGAAAGGGATCGGCCGTCCGTCGACCTATGCCTCGATTATGACGACGATCCAGGATCGTGAATACGTCGAAAAGATCGAAAGCCGTTTTCATCCGACGCCGCTTGGCATGACCGTGAACGACCTGTTGGTCGAAACCTTCGACGACATCTTTAATGAGCGTTACACAGCTCGGATGGAGGAGGAGCTCGACGAGATCGAGGACGGAAAGCTCAAGTGGCAGGACGCTCTGAGGGAATTCTACGGAAAGTTCTCGAAAGATCTAGAACATGCCGCCGAGACGATAAAGGGCAAGAAGAAGATGTCGATCCCGACCGACGAGATCTGCGAAAAGGACGGCGCCCGCATGGTCATCAAGTTCGGCAGGTTCGGCCAATTCCTCGCCTGTGAGAATTATCCGGAGTGCCAGAACACCCGTGAAGTTAGCAAAAAAAGTTCGGGGGAGGGCGACGGAGCGGATGGCGCGAAAGCGGAAGAGATCCCGGTTTGCGAGCTTTGCGGCCGCGAGATGGCTTTGAAGAAGGGAAGATTCGGTTCCTTCTACGGCTGCACCGGATATCCCGAGTGTAAGAACATACGAAAGATCGCGAAAGGCGACCAGAAGCCGGCGGCTCCGCCGGTCCCGCTCGATGAGATCTGCCCGAAAGACGGTGTAAATCTGGTCAGGCGTCAGGGCCGATTTGGCGAATTCATCTCGTGCTCGAACTATCCGAAATGCGATTACGTAAAGCGGGAAACACTCGGCATCAACTGTCCGAAGTGTAAAGATGGCGAGATAGTCGTCAAGAAATCGCGACGTGGAAAGGCGTTCTACGGATGCTCGAATTATCCGAAATGCGACGAAGTGTACTGGGATAAGCCGGTTCAACAGGCGTGTCCGCAGTGTGCGGCACCATATGTGCTGGAGAAAACGACGAAGCGCGACGGAACGGTCCGTTATTGCAAAAACGAAGATTGTGATTATAAAATGGCCGTTGCAACCGAGGATTTAACGTCAGATAGTACGGCCGGTAAAGAGGCTCCGACCGCATAGCGCGCTTACTCGATGAACGAAAATATCCAGTTCCTGCAGGCATTCCTAAAAAGCCCTGGTACGGTCGGCTCTATCACGCCGAGCTCGCCGGAGCTGGCGCGGCGAATGGTAACAGGACTTCGGCCGAGCGAGAACAACGTCGTAATGGAGCTCGGCGTCGGAACCGGTGCGATCACGAAGTTCCTTCAGGAGATCGTCCCCGACGAAAACTCATATCTCGGAATTGAGCTCGATCGCGACCTCGTACGCATACTCAAGAAGAATTACAGGGACATGAAGATCGTGCGCGGGAACGCGCTCGAGGCGGGTGAAATCCATCGCAAGTCAGGTTTCGGTAAAGTGGGAACGATAATCTGCTGCTTGCCGTTTGTATCGATGCCGAATGAGATCGGCGAAAAGATCCTGCTTGAGATCGACAAGTTCATGCAGCTGGGCTGCACGTTCCGGACGTTTCAGTATGCGCACGGTTACTATTTTCCGTCCGCGATCAAACTTCGCGAATTCATGCGCGACCGTTACGGAAAGTCGAAACGGAGTCCGCTGATCGTCAAGAACGTTCCGCCGGCTTATACTTTAACCTGGTCGACAATTTAGGTAGAGCGTATGCTTGCCAATGCAAAGATCGGTTCCTTTGTCGCAACTGCAGATCCCGCCAGAGCACGAGAGTTTTACGAGAACGTCCTTGGGCTTGAGTTCGTCAGCGAAGAACCCTACGCGCTTGTATTCAACTCGAACGGTACGACGCTCCGGATTCAGAAAGTAAGTCAGGTTGTCGTCGCGCCATATACCGCGATCGGCTGGCACGTGACAAACATTTCGACTGTCGTTTCAGGATTGAAAGAGCGCGGAGTCGACTTCGTTCTTATTGAAGGCTTTGGGCAAGACGATCTCGGCATCGTTACTTTTCCCGGCGGGGCAAAGGTCGCGTGGTTCAAAGACCCGGACGGAAATACTCTCTCTCTGGATGAGTTTGCATAACAGATCGTGAAACCACTTCCCCGGTTTGCTATTATTAGCTAACCAAAAATCTTCAACACATTTCGCTTACAGGAGAATGAAGTAATGTTTCGACGCAAAGTATTGAGCGTTCTTTTGCTCGCTTGTTTTCTGCTGCCGACCGCCGGTCTAGCACAGACCGCGGCGTTAGTGGACAAGGCTCAACCGACGTCTTCGCCGAAAGCCGGGGTTTACTCAGCACCAAAGGCGGTAATCGATAAGATCCGCGATGAGGGAACTAACCGCTCGCAGGTCATGCAGACGCTTTCGTATCTCACTGACGTCATCGGCGGGCGTCTGACCAACTCACCCAACATGAAACGGGCCAACGAATGGACCCGCGACACCATGGCGAAGTGGGGGATGCAGAATGCGAAGCTCGAAGCGTGGGGCCCCTTTGGCCGCGGTTGGTCGCTGAAGAGTTTCGCCGCACAGGTCAATGAGCCGACAACGTTTCCGGTGATCGCTTATCCGAAAGCGTGGTCGCCGTCGACGAAGGGTGCGGTTACAAGCGACGTCGTTTTCCTTGATCTCAAAACGGACGAAGACTTTGCCAAATACAAAGGCCAGCTTCGCGGAAAGATCGTGCTGATCTCACGGCCGCGCGAATTGAAGGCAGACTTTACAGGAATGGGCGAGCGACACACCGACGAGTCGCTTTCGAAGCTCGCCGCCGCTCCTGATCCGGCAACGAACCCCGCTCCGCAGTCGGGCGCACTCCCCGGGTGTGCAACTCGAGTGCCCAGATTCCATCACGCGCGCGGGTCGGCGTCGAGTGGCTGACCCCCGATTATTTCCCCCGGCGGCTGCGTGGGACCGAC
>JBDTSA010000044.1:0-9454 GCA_039931335.1 Acidobacteriota bacterium | reverse complement strand
AAAAACTTCCCGCGGCCGAAGAAGAACTAAAGGTCTTGCTGCTGCCGCGCGATCCTAACGACGAAAAGAACGTGATCCTCGAGATCCGCGCCGGAACTGGTGGCGACGAAGCAACTCTGTTCGCTGCAGAGATGCTGCGAATGTACGCGCGCTACGCCGAGCGGCAGGGTTGGAAAATGGAGATCATGGACGCCGCTGACACGGGCGTCGGCGGTATTAAGGAAGCGGTCGCGATGATCGAGGGCGATCGCGTTTATTCGAAAATGCGTTACGAGTCGGGCGTCCATCGAGTACAGCGGGTCCCGCAGACCGAGACGGCCGGGCGCATTCACACTTCTGCGATTACAGTCGCGATACTTCCCGAGGCCGAAGAGGTCGACGTTCAGATCAACCAGAACGACCTTCGCATCGACACCTTCTGCTCGTCCGGACCGGGTGGCCAATCGGTGAATACGACTTACTCCGCGGTGCGCATAACTCACATGCCGACGAACGTTGTCGTTTCGATGCAGGACGAAAAATCGCAGATCAAGAACCGCGAAAAAGCGATGCGTGTTTTGCGGGCGCGTCTTCAGGAACTTGAAGAACAAAAGCAGCACGACGCACAGGCGAGCGAGCGCAAGTCGATGGTCGGCAGCGGCGATCGGTCGGAGAAGATCCGCACCTACAACTTCAAAGAAAATCGTGTCACGGACCACCGGATCGGCTTAACGGTTCACCAACTTGACCTTGTAATGGAAGGACAGCTGGACGAATTTATCGACGCGGTCCAGACGCATTATCAAACGGAAAAGTTGAAAGCCGACTCGGTCGCCGTTTAAGTTTGTAGTTTCTCGTTTCTAGTTTCTCGTTTCTAAAAATCAACGTTTGGGGTCGGTGAACCCAGGAACCATATACTAGAAACCAGAAACTGGAGGCTAGAATCCCGAAATGCCGATAACAAAACTCTATCTAGTCAGGCACGGACAATCCGCCGGTAATGCAGAAGGTCGTTTCGGCGGCCACGGCCCGACCCCGCTTTCGAAGCTCGGCGTGCGGCAGGCCGAAGCAACGGCGAAACTCCTTGCGCGCGAAGGAGTCAATTCGATCTACTCAAGTGACCTGCACCGGGCGATACAAACTGCCGAACCGCTTTCTCAACTGACCGGCATACCGATAACCGCAACTACTGCATTCCGCGAAAGGAATGTGGGTGTCCTCGAGGGGCTCACGTTCGACGAATCAAAAGAGACCTTTCCAAAGGACTACTACGCTCTTGTCAGCCGCAACGTCCATTACGTCATCACCGAGGGCGAGAGCTATCAACACCTTCTCCGCCGGAGCACAACTGAACTCTGGGAGATCTTGCGGAATCACATCGGCGGGCGCATCGCTATTTTCTCGCATACCGGAGCGATCTGTTTTCTGACGCTTCATCTGATGGGGGCAATTCGACGCGACACCAAAGAGACCCCTTGGATCGTCACCTCAAACTGCGGCCTAAATCGTTTCGAAATTCGCGGCCGCAACAACATCCGAATCCTTGCTTTGAACGACACGCGGCATCTTTCTGACATAACCGGAAATGATTCGTTCGCCGCTCGGTGATTTTTCCGCATTCACTTTTTCGAACCAAATTCATAATTTTGGAAAAGGATCGACCATTTCGAGCTCCTTAAGACGGGCAAATCCTTTAGTTCTACAACCTTCTCCCAAGGTAGCTGAAGGCACGGTAATTGCTGGCTTCTAGGCAAATTCAGCGGAAATGAGGCTCTCGCTTCGCGCTGAACCATCTCAACTACCATTTTAGAATTGCAACATTCGGTCAAAGGAACATTTTGTTTTGCGAATCTCGCAATTTAATTCTTTAGGAGGATCAGATGAAAAGGCATTTCAGTTTTGCTTTTATTTTGCTTGCCCTCGTTTTTAGCTTTAGCCTCTCGGCATTAGGGCAGGAAACGACGGGAAGCCTTGAAATCACGACTCGCGATCCCAACGGCGCTGCGGTGCCGAACGTGAGCGTGAACATTACCAGTTCATCGACCGGTACAACCGGTTTCAGACGAACGGCAACCACCGGCGATGATGGATTCGTCCGTGTGGTCCAGGTACCGCCGGGAACGTACAACCTTACCGCGGCCGCGACCGCCGGCTTTGTCGAAAAGACTGTGCCCGGCGTCCAGGTTTCGCTCGGTAAAGCGACCACGGTCATGGTGGATCTCGGAATCACGGCTACCGGTAACGTCGAAGTTTCGGCGGGCGATGTTCTTCCGATCGATACCAGCGACACCAAGATTCAGACAAACATTTCAGCTCAGTTGGCGGAGTTGCTTCCTAAGGGAACGAATTTCTCCAGCATCCTGAAGATTTCGCCGGCAACGCGTCCCGAACCCCGATCCGGTCAGTTCCAGATCGACGGCGCCAGCGGATCCGAGAATACGTTCATCATCGACGGCCAGGAAGTCACCAACGTACGTACCGGTACACTCGATGCGAACAGCAACCTGCCGTTTCAACTCGTTCAGGAAGTCCAGGTAAAAACCAGCGGCTTCGAAGCAGAGTACGGTGGAGCGACCGGTGGCGTCGTAAACGTCGTGACCAAAGGTGGCAGCAACAGCCTCCGTGGTGAATTCGGTGTGAACGTGAGACCTTCAAGTCTCAATGCTCTAGGCCGAGCCGTTCTGCGTGAAAGTGAAGTGACGGGACTTCCCGAATATTTTCATCCGAGACGAGATCGGTACTCGGAGTTTAATCCTTCGTTGACCCTTGGTGGCCCGATCATCAAGAATCGGTGGTGGTTTTTTGGAAGCTACACGCCGCAGTGGTTCAACCGTTCGCGTACGATCAAATACGTCAATCCGTCCGATCGTGTCACGACGACTTTCATTCCACAAACTTACAAGTTTCGCGAAATCGACGAGTATACATTCTTTCGAATGGACGCACAGCCCTTTGACAAGCTGCGGTTGACAGGTGCATACACCTGGAACCCGATCTCGCAGAAAGGCTCCATACCGGCGTGGACGAGCAGTTTGTTTTCAACTCCAGCCGCCTCGAATCCTTGCCGGGCTCCAATTTGCCAGGCTGGTAATCCCTCGCTTTTCGGAGCGAACTATCTGAACCAGACAGGCGGCCGTCAGAACTCACAGAGCGTGACAGGACAGGCTGTTTGGACAGCAACGAACAATTTGATCATTAGCGGTCGCGCGGGCCACTACTTCCTGAACGAGAAGTTGGGCACGTATGGTATTGGCAACGTGTTGGTTCCCCGTGTTCTCTGCAGCAACTCAAGCCCGCAGCAATTCCCTGCGGGATTCGGATGTATCCGCGGCCAGAACAACGGCATCACTGCTATCGAGAACACTCTTTACGACGCTACGACCCGC
Organism: Acidobacteriota bacterium; assembly: GCA_039931335.1. Lineage (GTDB taxonomy): Bacteria > Acidobacteriota > Blastocatellia > Pyrinomonadales > Pyrinomonadaceae > OLB17. The sequence goes on along the minus strand of JBDTSA010000044.1, from coordinate 6,089 downwards.
AACACACTTGACGCTGACGCAACGTTCCTCTTTAACGGAATGGGTCGGCATGAACTCAAAGGCGGATATCAGCGTAATGCGATCGGAAACACGGTCAATCTCCGTGACACCGATCAGATCATCCTTCGATACGGCCAGACGATCGGCAGTTACTCGCAAACGGGTATTCCGTCCGCTCCTGGAGCGGTTGGCGCCGGTTCGGTCGTCGTCTACCGTGAATTCGGTGACGTTAGCAGCAAGAACGAAGGTATCTTCGTACAGGATAGATGGCAGATCGCAAAACGGTTGACACTGAACCTGGGCTTGCGTACTGAACGCGAAGACGTGCCGAGCTTTACGCCCGGCGCTCCAGGAATCAAGTTCGACTTTCAGGATAAGCTGGCCCCGAGATTGGGTGTCGCTTACGACCTTACCGGCAACGGCAAATCGGTCATTAAAGCCTTCTACGGTTGGTTCTATGATCGGTTCAAGTATGAGCTTCCGCGTGGGTCTTTCGGTGGTGCGACGTATCACCAGGTATTCTATGAGATCTTCCCGGGCGATACTCTCTCTTCGTTTACGATAGCGAGCATTTTCGGTTCGGGTGGTCCCGTTCCGGGAGGAGCCTGCAGTGGTGCGATAACTCCGGCGTACGGAAGGGTCCGTTGCGATATCGACTTCCGCATCGCATCAAACACCTCGCTGCCGCTCGATGAAGGCGGCGGGATCGATCCAAACATCAAGGCTTTCCGACAGAGCGAATTCACCGTTTCGTACGAGCAAGATCTCGGAAGGAACCTGGTATTCAGCAGTCGATTTACACACAAGCAAGTTGACCATGCGGTCGAGGATGCCGGCTTCCCGAATTCGCAGGGCAGCGAGTTTTACATCATCGGAAATCCTGGCGAGGGCCTTTATAAAGATCTCGCTGAAGGATTTGGCCTGCAGGCGCTGAAACCGGAACGCCGGTACGACGCCCTCGAGATAAAGCTCGACCGACGTTTCGCAAACGATTTCTTCTTCAGTGCGAACTATACTCTCAGCCGACTGTATGGTAACTACTCGGGACTCGCGAGTTCCGATGAAGAAGGACGCCTCAGTCCGAACGTCAACCGCTACTTCGACCAGCCGCATGCCGGTTGGACGATTGCGGGTGGCCCGGATAACGGGTTACTTCCGACCGACAGAACACACGTGCTGAAGTTCTACGGCGCATATAGCCTTGACTGGAACAAACGGTTCGGAATGGGAAGCGGACAATCTACTGAATTTCAGTTGTTCGGTACCGTTCAGAGCGGAACTCCTTTGACCTCGTTTGTAAGCTTGAACAATATCGACTTTATTGTGGCAACCAAACGTGGCGATATTGGCCGCACACCGACCTTCTCGCAATTCGACTTCGCATTGCGTCATCGCGTACGATTCGGCCCGGACAACCGGTACACTATCGTCGCGGAAACGGATATCCTGAACGTATTCAATCAGGCGGTTGTGACAAATAAATACAACTCCCTGAATCGATTCGGATATTCGTCGCTTGACGGCTGGGATCTCGTCACTCCCGCTGAGCTATCGGCCTGTGAGTCGGCAAACCCGCCGAATGGTGATTATCAGCCTTGCTATCTCGCTGGATATAGGCGATTCCAACAGAGTGGATCACCGCAGATCCTAGCGGATTCAACGAACCTGGCTAATCGCGATCAGCTCTACAACCTCCCGACGAGCTATCAAGGTCCGAGAGAAGTTCGCTTTGGGCTTCGGTTTATTTTCTAACGAATTGTTCTGACTAAAAAGTTGAGGCCTTCCGATTCTCGGAAGGCCTCTTTTTTGCGCTTATTTTTTCTCGACGTCTATCCCGCCTTACCTTCGATCTCGGTTAACAGCGTTTTGATCGCTCCCGCATCCTTAGCCTCCGGTCGTGCTTTCAAATAAGACTTCAATTCCTTCGCCGCGTCCTTATATCGCTTCTCATCCGCATAAACCAATCCCAGTTCGCGCCGAATCTCGGGTACTGAGTCACCATATAATTCCTTTGCTTTGCTCAGCTGCTTTTCAGCTTCTTCATACTTCAGCGTGCGTCTGAGCAACACTCCGTTGAGCAACATTCCCTCCGGCACCGAACCATTTATTTCCATCGCCTTTTCGATGGCGACGATCGCCTCGGGATACTTCTTTTGCGAGTAAAGTGAATAAGATAGTCCATGCCAACTCTTAAAGCTTCGAGGATTGACTTCAGTGGAAAGCGTCAGCAATACCTGAGCTGCTTCAAAATGTCCGGCGCCCAGATACTCCGTACCGAGAAGCTCGAGCGCCGCAAAATACTTTGGAAAGAGCTCGATCGAAGACTTAAGCGCAGTGTAGCCCTCCTTCGTACGCTTCTCCTTCAAATCCACAACCGCCGAGTCATAAAGCTTCTTCGCGGCCGGCGGCACATCCTGCACAAAAACAGCTCCGTTCGTTCCAAGCGTCGCCCCTTTCCTGAGGCGGAGATAGAAATCTCGCTGCTCGTTCGTAACTCCCGAGATGCGGTCATCCCCGCTTCCGCCTCCGCGCGAGAAATTTACGATCTCGATATCCTGTTCCTGCTCTTCGTAATCGGTTTGGAAAGGAAGCACCCTCACCTTAAAGCGGCCCGACGGTATGCGATAAAAGAAAAATCTGCCCGAGGCATTTGTCCGAACTCGTTGCAGCGTCCGCGAAAGATCGTCGAGAAGTTCTACGTCCACCTCCGCGACAGGCCGGCGGTCGACTCCGAATACATGTCCGGTTATGCTGTTGCCCTGGCCGGACACTGATGGCGAAGAGACAAAAAAGAGGCCGGCGAATAAGATTCCGAAACACAGCCCTCGGCGGAAAAACGACAGAGTCGATCGCTCGTTATTCATAGTATGACTTGTCCCCACTTACGCATTTGGCTCCGTATTATAACTGTTTCAGCTTGTTGATTGAATGAAAAATCGACTTCGCGGCGGTCGTCCCGGTCCCGACCGCGGTGCTGAGGGTCGGCGAGCTGAAATGAGCAACGTCGCCCACGGCGTCTACGCCCGGGATACTTGTTTCGCCCTTATGATCCACCTTTATATATCCCGACTCCTCCAAATCGACCGCTCGACTGACGAGTTCCGAATTCGGCTCGACTCCGATACGAATCAGGACCGCATCGATCGGTTCTGTTCTCGTCTGTCCCGAGGAATCTCTCGATTCAACTCGTTCAACAGATGAATCCCCGAGGATCCGGGTAATGTTCATTCCGGATATGTGCTCGACGTTGTCACGGTGCTTCGTAGCGTCGACGAATGCCCGCCGAGCCGTCGGTGCGGCTCGACGGTATGCGACTCGAACAGTCCGGGCGTGTTCGGAAAGGATCAGTGCGTTTTCGAATGCAGCGTCTCCGCCGCCGATTATCAAAACCCGCTTTCCCGAGACCTTTTCCTTGTCCCTCGAACCCGACTCGAGAATTCCCCGTCCGCGAAAATCGATCTCTCCGGGAATGCCGAGAACCCGTCTTCTCACACCTGTGGCAAGAATCAATGCTCTGAATGAAAGCCTCTCCTCGTGGCCGCCTAAACCGGCGACGCGAACTTCCATCGCCGCAAAATCAATTGACGATGCTTTGATTCCTAATCTCGGCACAAAGTTGCGCGAACCGACGGATTTCTCAAAGAGCGACAACATTTCCAGTCCGTTAGCCGCACGAATGCCAAGGTAATTGTCGATCGGGTTATAGACGTGTCTCAGCTGGCCACCCAGGCCCCGCTCTTGTTCGATCAAGACGGAACCGAGGCCTAGCTCGGCACACCACAAAGCGGCTGAGAGCCCCGCCGGGCCGCCGCCGATTATCACGACATCTATCGGTTTTACTGGTGAGTCCATATCTCGATACACAATGTTTTCATTACGACTTTTTGTCAACAAGATGTGCCATTTTTTGTCAGAAACGGCAATCTCCGCGACTGAACCGTCAGCGTCGAGAAGCCGAAAAACTGCTCTAACGCCTTATTTTATCGGAATACAGTGCTTTCAGGATGAAGATCGCATCGCTACTTAAGCTGGCATTTGTTTTGCTAATGCGATTCAGTTGTAGTTGCGCTCGGTTCCTGAGCGCGGAACTTCTGCACCTCAAAAGCTCTCTAACAATTCGTCTTCCAATATCACCATATGAGACTAGAAATTGATACGACTGTTTCCCCTCCACCGCTCGCCGACGAAACTGGCACCTCGGGAAGCATCGTCGATTCGACAGAAGTTAAATCCGCACTCAACCAGGGAATCAAAGCGGCTCAGGCCGGCAATAGAGTACAGGCTCGCATATCTCTATTGCGAGCGACGGAGCTCGACCCTCGGAACGAAAACGCCTGGCTCTGGTTGGCGTCGATAAGCGAATACCCGGAAGAACTTCTAGGCTTCTTGAATCACGTACTCGAGATCAACCCCGAAAATCAACGCGCCAAGGAGTGGAAGACAGCAACTCACGCGTTGCTTTCAAAGACTTTTGTACAACGCGGCATCGACGCCTCGCAGGAAAACCAGAACGATTTTGCCGCCGAGTGTTTTCAGACAGCACTTGAGTACGATGATCGTAACGCCGTCGCATGGATGTGGATGGCTTCCCTTTCAGATTCACCCACAGTAAAAGTTTCACTGCTTGAGAAGGCTCTCGCGATCGAACCTCGAAACGAAGCAGCCGCGGCCGCACTCGAAGCTGCACGAACGGGAATTCTCAAGACCCGTCTTACCGAGGCAAAATCGGCGGCCGTCGCAGGCAATCATCTCGAAGCGATCAACATTCTCGATTCGCTTCTCGCAGTCAAGCCGGATTCAGTCGAAGCATGGACGATGAAATCGCACCTCTCGGAAGGCTTCGACGAAAAGATCCGATGCTTTGAAAACATTCTGTCTATCGACCCCGATAACGTTGCGGCCAAGGCTGGCCGCGATTCGCTGCTCTCGATCTTCGGTACGGCCGAGGCGGCGAATGCAGAGAGTTTCAATAACTCCCGTCAGTCCGATGCCCACACTCCTCCTACCCAAACCGACCATTCCACCGAGCCGCCGATCGACAAGAATCCGACTGAGGATCTTGAAGTGCCGGCCGAGCTATCGGACGTCGCAACCATGGCGTTCGAATCTGAAATTGAAAACACCCCCGAGGAAAAATATGAAGAGGAAGTGCCCGAGGTCGTCGCGGAGCCGTTTGCTACGTATGCGGAAGAAGCTTCGGAGCCTCATGAAGCAGCAAGCTATGCGGAGCATCAGCCGGTCGAAGCTGAGTTGAATGATCTGTACTTTGGCCCCACGCCCGAAGAAGTCAGCGAACCGGAACATGTCTATGCGGACCCGCAATCGGAGACAGTCGCGTTCAACTACGACGCGTCGTCGGAACCCTTGCAACCCGAGACTTACGAATCGGTTGACGATCATCGCTGGGCGGAAGAAAAATCCGATCCAGCAATAGCGATGCCGGTGGAGGCCCTCCCGCTAGGAGCGACACCGGCCGAACCGGGAGCCGAAACCTTCGTCGAGGCAGCCGAGGTGCTTACCGTCCGAGCGGAGTCGATCGACTGTCCATTCTGCGGTGAAACGAACGACGCTCAGGTCATTTCCTGCCAGTCGTGCATGGCGGTATTGACGCTTTCAGATCTCGAGCTGCTGCTTGCGAATCACAACTCGAACAAGCTGAAATTGAGAGGAGCTGTCGAATCGATGGAACGGCAACGACAGAGCCGCACATTCGACTCGGATGAGTTGGTGACATTAGGCCTCGGCCATCTCAATCTTAGAAACCTTCAGATGGGTTATTCGTGTTTACTCGAAGCGTCAAAGCTCAGTCCGAATAACGTTATCCTGAGCGCACAGGTCAACTCCCTCCTGATCCGGCTCGAGGAGATCAAGAAGCAGGAAGAAGCTCAACTGAAAATGCCGAGGGGCAAATCAATCCTGGTTGTCGATGACAGTCCCACCGTTCGAAAATTGATCGCGGGCAAACTCGAGAAATGCGGACACGAAGTGATTTGCGCGAACGATGGCGTCGAGGCGATGGAACATCTCGAGAATTTTGTCCCTGATCTGATCCTGCTCGACATAACCATGCCGCGAATGGACGGCTATCA
>JBDTSA010000043.1:0-9488 GCA_039931335.1 Acidobacteriota bacterium | reverse complement strand
GCTGACAAGCCTGCGCGACAACCCGCAGATCTCGGAAGCGACGATAGAAAATCTGCGCCGCGTTTACGGCTTGGACCAGCCGCTTGCGGTGAGGTATTTCACGTGGCTCAAAGGCGCGGTTGTCGGCGAGCTCGGCGAATCAATGTACTTTCGCGTGCCCGTCAGCGCGATCGTCGCGTCGCGATTTGTAAGTACACTTCTTCTCGGACTCGCCGCGCTGGCGATCGCGATAGCTATTGCATTTGGTCTCGGGATCGCCGCGGCGCGTTATCGAAGCAAAACGCTTTCAGGGTTTATTGAGTTCATCGTCTTTTTCACCGCATCGACACCGAGGATCGTGCTCGCGCTCGTCGCACTCGCGATCGTCGCGCAGATCACCGCGGCGAACATCGACGCCGCATCGGCCGCCGGATTCTGGCTCGCGGCTTTTGCGCTGGCCGCGCCGCTGATCTCGATCTTTCTCGCTCAGTTTCACGATGGGTTGACGCGAACGATGGGCGAAGATTTTATTCAATTGGCGCGGGCAAAAGGTTTAAGCGAAGGCGTGATCGTCATTCGACACGCCGTTCGGGCGGCGCTGAATCCGGTGCTGACCGTCCTCGGGTTATCGCTCGGAGGCGTACTCGGCGGCTCCGTCATCGTGGAATCAGTCCTCGGCCGTCAGGGCCTCGGTGCACTGATGGTCTCCGCTGTTCGCGGACGAGATCTTCCGCTCGTAATGGGGATCGTCCTCGTCACGAGCACGACGGTCTGGCTCGGAAATACACTCGCCGAGGTCCTGCAGGCGGTGAATGATAAGAGGATACGGACGTGACGACGAAGAATTTTCTTCAAAAGGGATTCACACTCGCGCACGCCGGTTCCGCCGTCGTTCTCGTTTTCGTGCTAGTCGCGATCTTTGCCGAGTTCTTCGCGCCATACGATTACCGGCAGCAATCACGGAGCGAGCCCTCGGCACCTCCAACCGTTATCAATTTCCGCGAAGCAAGCGGCAACCTTGATCTAACAGCTCCCTCCGTTTTCCGACGGAGCCTCGCCGATCCGCTTCACCTCACTTACGTCGAAGACAAAGCACAGGGCTATCCGGTCAAGCTCGTTGTCCGCGGCAGCAACTATGAGCTGCTCGGACTTATAAAAAGCGATCTGCATTTATTCGGCGTGTCAGGCGAGAATCCGCCGCGGCTCAACCTTCTCGGCACGGATGCACTCGGGCGCGACCGGTTCTCGCGGCTCACGCACGCCGTCCGATTCTCGCTTATCGTCTGTTCGCTAGGCGTGATACTCGCGTGTTTGATCGGAATAGTGATCGGCGTCGTTAGTGGATATTCAAGCAGATCCGCAGACACGATCTTGATGGGAGCAACGGATGCAATGCTCTCGCTGCCCACGTTGATCTTGATTCTAGCGGCACGCACTGCGTTCCCACTTGAGCTACCTCCGTGGCGCGCTGCGTTTCTCTTGCTGCTGATCTTTGCGCTCACTGGCTGGGCGGAGATGGCGAGGCTCGCACGCGGGCTCGTTCTGGAGACGAGGCAACGCGAATTCGTCACCGCCGCTGTCGCGACCGGAGTTACGCAAACGCGCATTTTGTTTCGACATATCCTTCCGAACATCTCGCGTCCACTCATCACCCAGGCCCTGCTGATGCTCCCGGCGTTTCTACTGGCCGAGATCGCACTCTCTTACCTCGGCGTCGGGGTGCAGGAACCGGAAGCGAGTTTAGGGAACATGCTCACCGCCGCGAGCGATCTGAACCAGCTCCGCATGCAGCCTGTCAGCATGCTTTCACCGGCTCTCGTCATCTTTATTTTCGTACTCGGGATCCGGCTGTTAAGCGGCCGCGAAAAGAAAGGTGAGACGTCGGACACCCCAACGGTTTAGAACGGCCTTGTCCTTAGTATTGTTGTCGGCTTCGCAATCGCCACGGAGCCGTGTTATTGTTTCCGCGAATTTCACCCGCGTAGGAAATAGGACGGAAAAATAACGATGGCTATAAATAATGCTGCAGAAAGGCGTGCATTCGAGCACCGGTTCTTTCTCGCGATCGCGATCCTCTTCCCGATCGCCGTGATTATCGGTTTTGGCCCCACATACTATCTCAAGAATTTTTTCACGTCGCCGCCAATTCCAACCACGCTTGTTCATCTCCACGGCCTGGGGATGAGTGCATGGATCATCCTCTTCGCGACGCAGGTTTATTTGATCCGCTCGGCAAAAATAAAACTTCATCAACGGTTGGGAATCACGAGTATCGTCCTCGCGGTTGCGATCTTCGTTCTGGGCATGATGACGGGCATCGCGGCGGCCCAGCGCGGCGGCGGCGGTGTACCCGGAATTCCGCCGCTCGAATTTTTGATCGTTCCATTCGGCGACATGATCGTCTTCGCGATACTTTTCGGAGCCGCGGTTTACTACCGCCGCAACGCCCCGAATCACAAGCGCCTGATGCTGCTCACTGTCCTCAACTTTTTGCCGCCGGCGCTCGCCCGATTTCCGTTCGAGCTCACCGCGACGCTCGGCCCGCTCTGGTTCTTCGGCCTACCGGATATTCTTGCGATAACGTTTGTCGTGATCGACACCTGGCGTAACGGCAAGCTCAATAAAGTGTTTCTGGCCGGAGCAATTTTCCTGATCGTGTCGCATTGGCTCAGGCTTGCATTCGCGCCATCCGCGGCATGGGTCAACTTTGCGACCTGGCTGACGAGCTTCGTCGGATAGCGATCTGTTTACGGATTCTTGCTGTTGAAGTCCCTGATGAATCCGGCGGTTAGATCCGCGTTCTTGTTCGCAAGCAGAACGCCATCCGGAAACTTACTCACATCAAGCAGCACGTCGATCCCGCGCTGCTTTACGTACGCTTCGAGCGCGGTATAAACGGTGAGGCGGATCGGATTGGTCAACGCCGCAAGTCGCTTTCCGTAGGCGACCCGGGCATCTTCCTGTTTCCGTTGTATCTCAATCTGCAAGGTCTCAGCTTGTTCGCGACGCGTCGCCAACTGCGCGGGCGGTGTGTTTGGCGCGACCTGCTGCAATGAGTTGAACCGGGTGACTAGTTGTGTGATCTCGTCCCGCCGCGGTTTGAATTCTGTGTCGAGCGTCTTCAACGCGTTTACAAGGCGTGTGATCCCGCCCGTTCGATTCGAAAACATGTCCGAGTTTACGATGCCGACCTTGGCGGGGGCAGCCTGGACGGGAGCCTGCGCCGCGGCGAATGATGACAGCGTCAACATTGAGGCTGCTAATAAGACAATTCTCGCGATCTTCATGATTAGATTTCTCCGGTTTTTGCAAACTAATAAAACACAGTATAGATGCACGACGCGAGAAATTGTGTAGCTTGACTTGGAAAAGACAATCACGTAAAACTTTACCTAATTTTTAGGTTCAAAAGCTCACACGCAAAGGCTTCGTACAATCGGGCTTAATGACACAATCGAAAGCAGAAGTTGACCGGAGGTAGATCGGCCAGATGGCATCGAACTTGGTTCAGATTACGCGGCGCGGTTTTGGCGAAACGACGCGGAGAGACCTATGGTGGCTTCCGTCGCTTGCGACCTTCCTCGGATTTTCGGCGTTTATCGCGTACTCGACATGGGCGGCGTTTCAGGGCGAGCACTATCGCTTTGGGCCGTATCTTTCGCCCTTTTATTCGCCCGAGCTCTTAGGATCGGCGACCGCGTGGTTCGGGCCTAAACCAAGCTGGATCCCGAGCTGGATACCGTTCACCGGTGCGCTGCTCATCCTGTGGGCACCGGGCGGATTTCGATTCACTTGCTATTACTATCGCGGTGCATATTACAAAGCATTCTGGGCGGACCCGCCCGGATGCGCCGTCGGCGAGCCGCGTCATAACTATCGCGGCGAGCGCAAGTTTCCGCTCATCATCCAGAACATACATCGCTATTTCCTTTATCTCGCACTTATCTTCGTCGTCATTCTTGCTTACGACGCTTACGAGGCGTTTCATTTTTCGAACGGCATCGGCGTCGGTGTCGGGACGATCATTCTCTGTATGAATGTGATCTTGCTCGGGTCGTACACGCTTGGCTGCCACTCACTGAGGCATCTGGTCGGAGGGCGTAACGACACTCTCTCGAACAAACCTGTCCAGCATGCGCTATGGAGATTTGTGAGCAAACTTAACGGCCGGCACATGATGTTCGCTTGGTTCAGTTTGTTTTGGGTCGGATTCAGTGACTTCTATGTGCGGATGTGCTCGATGGGAGTGTTTACGGATTACAGGATCTTTTGATAAGCGGCCGCTAAGACTTTTTAGCCGCGGATAAACGGGGATGACACGGATAAGAAAAGAACTTTGAATCAGATCGGCGTCATCCGCGTTTATCCGCGGCTAAAAAACGTTTTGAGGGGATGATCCCAACGGCTAACCCAATGACAGAGTACACCACATACGAACACGACGTTATCGTCATCGGCGCAGGCGGAGCCGGGTTGCGTGCGGCGATCGAAGCATCGGCTGCGGGCGTCAGCGTCGGGCTGATCTGCAAATCGCTGCTCGGCAAAGCGCACACGGTGATGGCTGAAGGTGGAATGGCGGCGGCGCTCGGGAACGTCGACGATCGTGATAACTGGCGCGTCCATTTCTCCGACACGATGCGCGGCGGCCAGTACGTAAACAACTGGCGGATGGCCGAGCTGCACGCGAAAGAAGCTCCGGATCGCGTTCGAGAGCTCGAAGCCTGGGGCGCGGTTTTTGACCGTACAAAGGACGGCAAGATCCTGCAACGAAATTTCGGCGGTCATCGCTATCCGCGGCTTGCACACGTCGGCGATCGCACCGGCCTCGAACTTATCCGCACTCTTCAGGACCATGGGATCCATCAAGGCATTGAGGTCTACATGGAGGTGACGGTCATCTCGCTTCTCAAAGACGGCGATCGCGTCATCGGATGCTTCGCGTACGAACGCGAGCACGGACGCTTTCGGGTCTTCAAGGCGAAGGCCGTCGTCCTCGCGACCGGCGGCGTCGGCCGCGCGTACAAGATCACATCGAACTCGTGGGAAGGGACCGGTGACGGCCACGCGCTGGCGTATCATGCGGGTGCAGACCTCATCGACATGGAGTTCATCCAGTTTCATCCGACCGGAATGGTCTGGCCGCCAAGCGTCCGCGGCATTCTCGTGACCGAAGGCGTGCGTGGCGAAGGCGGGATCTTGAAGAACAGCGAAGGCAAGCGCTTCATGTTCGACGACATCCCGGACAACTATAAAGATCAGACGGCGAAGGACCCGGAGGAAGGATGGCGATACACGCAAGGTGACAAGACGGCAAATCGTCCGCCTGAGCTGCTGACGCGCGATCACGTCGCGCGGTGCATCAATCGAGAAGTGAAGGCCGGCCGCGGATCGCCCCACGGCGGCGTCTATCTCGACATCGCTTGGATAAAAGAAAGACTGCCGAACGCCGCCGAGCACATCAAGAAGAAACTGCCGTCGATGTATCACCAGTTCATCCAGCTCGCGAATCTCGATATCACGACGACGCCGATGGAGGTTGGGCCGACGACACATTACATCATGGGCGGCATCCGCGTCGATTCCGATACGCAAGCCTCGACGGTCCCGGGTTTGTTTGCGGCAGGCGAATGTGCGGCCGGCATCAACGGTGCGAACCGCCTTGGCGGAAACTCGCTGTCCGATCTCATCGTATTTGGAAAACGGGCCGGCGAGTTTGCCGCGCAGTTTTCGAAAGAGAATTCACACGGCAGTGTTTCAGCCGAGCAGATCGAAACCGAAGCTCGCGCCGCTCTTGAACCGTTCGAACGCGAGCAGGGCGAGAATGCATTCAATATCCAGCACGATCTGCAGGACATGATGCAGCGAAATGTCGGCATTGTCCGGAACGAAGGCGAGATGGAGGAAGCTGTTTCTGAACTGCAGAAACTGAAATCACGCGCGGCGAATTGTTCCGTTACGGGAAACATCGATTTCAATCCCGGCTGGCACACGGCGCTTGATCTGAAGAACCTGCTGACCGTTTCCGAAGCGATCGCGATCGCTGCTCTTGAACGTAAAGAAAGCCGCGGCGGGCATTTCCGCGAAGACTATCCAAGCAAGGAAGCCGAGTTCGGGAAGTTTAATTTCTCGCTGAAGCAGGACCCCGACGGCGAGATGCAAATCTCGCGCGTGCCGATCCCGGAAATGCCAGAAGAATTAAGAAAAGTCATTGAAGAAATGGGGTAGATTCTTTTCGTATTCGTTCTTTTTTCGTGTTCTTTGTTTTGTTCGTGTGTTTCGTGTATTTCGTGGTTCGGTTTTGTTCTTTGATTTCTAAGATTTGTTGTTCAGGAGTCTCCCATGCCCGAACTCATATTAAAGGATGAAGTGTATGCGATCGCCGGCGCGGCGATGGAAGTCTATTACAGACTCGGTGTCGGATTTCTCGAGCCCGTATATCAAGAGGCTCTATCGATAGAGTTGAGTGGCCGCGCAATTCCATATGTTCGTGAGGAGCGCCTCAAGATATTTTACAAGGGAATCGAACTCAATAAGATTTATCGTCCAGATTTCGTGTGCTACGGCCAGATAATTGTTGAATTGAAATGCCAGTTTAGATTGACCGGCGTGGAAGAGGCTCAAATCATCAATTACTTGAAGATCACAAACATGCATGTTGGTCTACTTATGAATTTCGGCGCTCGACCTAAACTTGAATGGAAGCGTTACGTGATATAAAACCGAACCACGAAAAACACGAAATACACGAAAAAGAAAACCACGAAACACACGAAACACACGAAAAGAACTGAAGATGGCAACAGCAACATTCACGATCAGACGAGGCGGAAGCGAGGGCGGCGAGATGGTCGATTACTCGACCGAGGTGACCGAGGGTATGGTCGTGCTTGATGCTGTGCATCAGATCCAGGCCGAATCGGCGCCGGATCTCGCCTGCCGCTGGAACTGCAAAGCCGGTAAGTGCGGATCATGCTCAGCCGAGATCAACGGCAAACCTAAACTGATGTGCATGACGCGGCTCGATACGATTGACATCACCGAACCAGTAACGATCGAACCGCTCCGAGCATTTCCGCCGATCAAAGATCTGATCACCGACGTGTCCTGGAATTTCGAAGTAAAGAAGCGAATCAAAAAATTTAAGCCGCGTCCACCCGACGCCGAGGACGGAACGTGGAGGATGCAGCAGTCGGACATCGACCGCGTCCAGGAATTTCGAAAGTGCATCGAGTGCTTTCTGTGCCAGGACGTCTGTCACGTTCTTCGCGATCACGAAAAACATAATGAATTCATCGGGCCGCGCTTTCTGGTTTACGCCGCGGCGCTCGAGATGCACCCGCTCGATACCGAAGACCGCGTCAGCGAATTGAAAAACGAGTTCGGCATCGGCTACTGCAATATCACGAAATGTTGTACCAAAGTTTGCCCCGAGCATATTACAATTACTGACAACGCAATCATCCCGCTCAAGGAGCGGGTTGTCGATGAGTTCTACGATCCGCTCGCAAAGCTTGTGAAGATCTTTAGGCGCAAATGAAATATTCCGTCGCCGACTGGGCAGAAAAACGAAAACGAGGGATCGCTCGCTACTTGATGGTCGACGGCATTCTTTATTCCGGCGGACCGTTCGCAGTTGTAATGCAGGTGATCGGGTTTTTCGTTTTACGAGACGAGTGGCAAACGTTCGGCCAGTATTTCAGCTCGACGCGAACATGGGTCACCTTCATTGCGCACGGAACGTTGTTCGGCCTCGTCATGGGTTGTATAAACTGGTGGCGGAATGAAAAGAACGCAGCCGGAGATAATGCGTGATATGTTCGAACTTAAACCACTACATCATGATGCCGTGCCCGCCGCACTCGAAAAGGCGAATCGATATCGCCTGCTGAACGAGCCCGGCGCCGCAGAAAGTATCTATCTCGATATCCTCGCGATCGAACCGAATAACCAGGAAGCACTGGTGAATATCGTGCTCGCGATGAGCGACCGCTTCTCGAAAGACTACGCGGTCGGCGAGGGGCGCATTCAGGATTTCCTCGCAAAGATCGAAGGCGAATACGAACGCGCGTACTATACCGGCATCGTCTATGAACGCCGGGCAAAAGCCGCTATTGTGAAAGGCGGGATCAACGCCTACGAGTTGTTCGAACAGGCGATGGAGTGGTTCGAAAAGGCAGAAGCGATCCGCCCCCCCGGAAACGATGATGCGATCCTCAGATGGAACGGCTGCGCGCGCGTTATCAAGCGCAACAACCTCGAACCACGCGAGATATCCGCGAACGATTTTATTGAATGAAGGTTAACCGCCGAGACGCAGAGACGCTGAGAAGAGAAGAAGTAGACTAAGCCCGTTTAAGCCTCGATCGTCTGCAGCGAATTTTTCTTCTTCAATAAGTTTCTTCCTCTCTGCGTCTCCCTGGTCTCTGCGGTAAAATCCCTTATGACCCTTTCCAGAACTAAACTCGGCATCGAAGTACTACTCAACGACAAGATCGACCTTATCAGCGGAAAGCGTATAGGCCTGGTATGTAATCAGGCATCGGTCCTTCCGGATTTTCGCCACGTCGCCGACGTTTTTTCGGAGCGAAGGGAAGTTAAACTCACGACACTTTTTGGCCCGCAGCACGGCATCCGCGGTGATGTGCAGGACAACATGATCGAGACCGGACATGCGACTGATTCGCGAACGGGTCTGCCGATCTATTCCCTTTACAGCGAAACGCGCGAGCCGACGGAGAAGATGCTTGAGAACGTCGACACGATCGTTTTCGATATGCAGGACGTCGGTTGCCGCATCTACACGTTCGCGTACACGATGGCGAACTGCATGCGTGCAGCGAAAAAATTCGGCAAGCGCGTCATCGTCTGCGACCGGCCGAATCCGATCACCGGCGCCCAAGTCGAAGGAAACGTGACTGAAAAAGAGTTCACATCGTTCGTCGGCCAGTTTGAGATCCCGACCCGTCACGGGATGACACTCGGCGAGCTCGCGAAATTGTTCAATGAGCATTTCGGTATTGGATGCGAACTTGAAATCGTGACGATGGATGGTTGGCGCCGCGAGATGTGGTTCGAGGAAACGCGACTTCCATGGATATTGCCGTCGCCGAATATACCGACCGTCGATACATGCGTTGTGTTCCCGGCGACGGTTTATATCGAGGGAACCGAGCTGAGCGAAGGACGCGGCACGACGAAAGTGTTTGAGATCAACGGCGCGCCATTCATCGATCCGTACAAGTGGGCCGCAGCGCTTCGCGATTACAATTTTCCGGGCGTTGGGTTTCGTGAGTGTTACTTCCAGCCGACATTCCAGAAATGGGCGAAGCAGACGTGCGGTGGAGTACAGATCCATGTCACGGATCGTGAAGCGTTTACCCCAGTCGTCGTTGGCATCGCGATGGTTAAAACGGCGTACGATCTCTATCCAGACAAATTCGAATGGAAGCGCGACGCGTACGAATACGAGTTCGGCAAGAACCCGTTCGACGTCGTGAGCGGAACGGACA
>JBDTSA010000042.1:0-9499 GCA_039931335.1 Acidobacteriota bacterium | reverse complement strand
CACGCCGAGGAATGCAGGAACGCCGGCCACGCCTTCGCTTCCGACCATGCCTATTTCGACCGAGTAGTCAGGGTCAACGCCCGACAAGAGAGAGATGATGCCGCTCTCGGGAAAGTAAAAATAACGAATGATATCACCGGGCTCGAGAATATTTTCGCCGAACGTCAAACGAACGCGATCCAGTTTTGGAAAAAGTTGCCCATATTCTTTTTTCGGAAGCGCAGCGAGAATTCGGTTTGTTGATTTTTCGGTAACGGTCATCGGAATCTCCCTCGTGGCCTGGCTGTAAAACAACAGACGGCATAAGAAGGGGTTGGTAGGACCGTCCCGATGTCGAATGGTGGACTATTGAAAAACTGCGTGAGTTCTATAACCCGATGGGTCAAGCGTAGCACCGAAAGCGATGATGCGATAGGAAAGTCAGGCGAAAGTCCGGGAAGTGCCCAACAATCGCGTGATGCTCGCACGCTGCGGCCTCAACCAGTGTATTGGCCTGCGGCCGTTCTTTGACCGATAACCAATAATGGGAGCTAAAGGATAGCGTTCAGGACGGAAGGGGCTGTCGTTCGTTGTAGTCTTGGCGAGCAAGATAAACCGCACGCCAGATAGCGATCATTCGGAACTAATAGGCCCGAGCAAAGATTACCCGCCGGGTTGACGGAGCGCCCGAGTAAACACATTTCCCGTTTTCTTCGACGGCATCGAGAGGGATGCACCGGATCGTCGCCTTGGTCTCGTCTTTGATCTTCTCTTCGGTCTCCGCTGTGCCGTCCCAGTGAGCGAGAATAAATCCGCCGCGCTCGATCTGCTCCTTGAACTCGTCCCATGTGTCAACGCGAAATGTGTTGTCCTCACGGAATTTCAGCGCACGCTGATATATGTTCTCCTGGATCTCGTCGAGCAACTGTTTGACGTGGTCGACGACGCCATCGAGCGGCCGCGATTCCTTCGTCAAATTGTCGCGTCGGGCGACTTCGATGGAACCACTCTCGAGATCTCGCATCCCCATCCCGAGACGGATCGGCACGCCACGAAGCTCGTACTCGGCAAACTTCCATCCCGAGCGCTGCTTGTCGTCATCGTCATACTTCACTGAAATACCGGCAGCTTTCAATTCTTCGAAGATCGGGTTCGCCTTCTCGCTGATCTTCGCAAGATCCTCGGGCGTCTTGTAGATCGGAACTATGACGACCTGGATCGGCGCAAGCTTCGGCGGCAGCACAAGGCCGTTGTCATCGGAGTGCGCCATTATGAGTGCTCCCATCAGACGGGTCGACACACCCCATGACGTCGCCCACGGATACTCGAGAGTGTTCTCTTTGTTTACGAACTGGACGTCGAAAGACCTCGAAAAATTTTGCCCGAGAAAATGCGACGTACCGCATTGCAAAGCCTTGCCGTCCTGCATCAAGCCCTCGATACAATAAGTTTCCACCGCGCCGGCAAAACGTTCGTTCGGCGATTTTAATCCTTTGACGACGGGCAGGCCGATCCACTCTTCCGCAAATGTCGCGTACACGCCCAGCATCCTCTCAGTCTCCTCGACAGCCTCCTGTTCGGTGGCGTGGGCGGTATGCCCTTCCTGCCAGAGGAACTCGGCAGTGCGAAGAAAAAGCCGCGTGCGCATTTCCCAGCGGACGATGTTGCACCATTGATTGATCAGAAGAGGCAGATCGCGCCACGACTGGATCCAGTTCTTGTACGTGTTCCAAATGATCGTTTCCGACGTTGGGCGAATTATCAGCTCTTCCTCGAGCTTTGCGCTTGGATCGACGATCAGGCCTTTGCCGTCGGGGTTCGCTTTCAGCCGATAATGCGTGACAACGGCACATTCCTTTGCGAAGCCTTCCGCATGCTCTTCCTCTTTCTCAAGAAAAGATTTCGGCACGAAAAGCGGAAAGTACGCGTTCACATGACCCGTCGCTTTGAACATATCGTCGAGCGCTCGCTGCATTTTTTCCCATATAGCGAACCCATACGGCTTTATGACCATGCATCCGCGAACTGCAGAGTTTTCGGCAAGATCAGCTCGTTTGACGATCTCGTTGTACCACTCGGAATAGTTCTCGCTTCGTTTTGGTAAAGCTTTGCTCATAGATAATGAAATCGCCGATAGGCGAAAACGAAAATGATAGTGCAAAAACGCCACTCTTACAATTTGCGGATTTCTCGTCGATTCGCTAGTCTTGGACTTTGCGCCGCTATGACCGAGTTCAAACTGGACTTCCAGGACACAGCCACTGCCTTCGCCGATAAATCCGACGCCGAGCTCAGGGAAAAATATCGTCTATTCAAGATGATCAATTCTCCGTTCCTCAACGCTATCGGGACGCGTGCGGCAACGTTTGCCCTTGCACTTGGCCTTCCGGTCGAGGGGCTCATCAAAAAAACGATATTCGAGCAGTTCTGTGGCGGCGAAACAATCGCGGAATGCGAGCCGGTTATACAACGACTTGGCCGGGCGAAGATCGGGACGATCCTCGATTACGCGATCGAGGGACGTTCGACCGAACAGGCTTTCGACAACACGAAGGATGAGATCATCCGCACTATCGAACGGGCGAAGAACGATCCGAATATTCCGTTTGCCGTCTTCAAGGTTACCGGGATCGCACCGCTTGGAACGCTTGAAAAAATAAGTACGAAGAAAAAGCTCGATGCGAAAGGGCAGGCCAAGTGCGAACGCATCCACAGCCGCGTAAACGAGATCTGCGAGGTCGCCCACGCGCTCGATCAACCGTTATTTATCGACGCCGAGGAATCCTGGATCCAGAATGCAATCGACCGGCTCGCGGGCGATATGATGGAGAAGTACAACCGCCAGAAAGCAGTCGTCTTCACCACGCTCCAAATGTATCGCACGGATCGGCTGCAGTTCTTAAAAGACGCACGCCGGGAAGCCCATTCGGCCGGTTATGTTTTTGCGGTCAAACTCGTCCGCGGTGCGTACATGGAAAAAGAGCGCGAACGTGCAGAAGAGATGGGTTATGAATCGCCGATTCACGCGGACAAGAAGGCTACCGGCCGCGACTATAACGCCGCTCTCGAATACTGCATCGATCATCTTGACGACATCGCGTTCGTCGCCGGGACTCACAATGAGCGAAGCACGCGGCTGCTTGCTCAGATGATGCATCAGCGCGGGCTTGCTCATGATCATCCGCAGATCTTCTTCTCACAGCTTTACGGGATGGGCGACAATCTTTCGTACATACTTGCGAAGCACGGGTACAACATATCGAAATACGTTCCGTACGGGCCGGTCGCGGACGCAATTCCGTATTTAGTTCGCCGTGCGGAAGAGAACTCGTCAGCGGCCGGCCAGGTCAGCAGGGAATTGGATTTGATTACTAGTGAGCTCGAACGTCGACGATCAGCGTAGCCCGAGCAGGAGCCTGATCGACCTGTCATGCACATCCCGATCACGTGAGGCTTTCCACGAGTTGTAACCCTCAAGCTCATCCGACTTCAGAGGAACATTTCTCAAACGCGCGACCGGCGTGCTTTCAAAAGCGTGGTTCGTGAGGGCGATGTGCTCCTTTTCAACTTGCAGAACCTCGGGACGGTCCAGCGCCGCCTCCGCCATCTCGGTCTCAAGAAAGAAATCCTTATAAGCCGCGAGATGCCAAGTGGTGTCGGCACCGTTTTTCTCGACGTCCAGAACCCGGAGAAGCGCGAAGCTGCTCTCGAGTTGAAATATAAGAAAGTCACCGGGTGCGAAACTGTGAATTGGCTGCATATGCTTTTTGTTCATCATAAGTACTGATGACTAGCCCAGGCAACCTTACTGCGACGAGCGGGGGTTTTTAGCTATAATCGGGCTAATGAATGAGATTGTTGGCGGGCTGCATCCGATCCACTACTTGCCGATCCTGACCACCCTGTTTTCGATCTATTTCCTGATCGATATCGGAGGACGATATTTCGCGAAAGGCGGACGCCATCTAATGTGGTGGGCGATCGGTGTCTTCACGTACGGACTCGGGACTTTTCTCGAGGGATTTATTACGCTGTTCGGCAATACGCCATTTCTAAATAAAGCCTGGTACGTCGCGGGTGCAATCCTCGGCGGATACCCGCTGGCACAGGGCTCGGTGTACCTACATTTAAGCAGACGAACGGCCAACATCCTGACGGCGATCTCGCTCCCCTTTATAGTATTCAGCGCGATCGTCGTGTTTCTTTCGCCAATCGACGAAAGCCTAATAGAAAGTTTTCGTCCGAGCGGAGCTTCGCTCCAATGGCAGTGGGTTCGACTGCTCACTCCGTTCATAAATACCTACTCGGCGATCTTCCTTATTGGCTCGGCGTTCTACAGCGCAATTCGCTGGGCGAAGGTTGAGAACGGCAAGAACCGTGCGATCGGCAACGCCCTCATAAGCTTTGGCGCCCTGTTGCCGGGGATAGGCGGCGCTATGGCGAAGGCGGGAATCGTTGAAGCTCTATACGTTGGTGAGTTTGTCGGGATCATTCTTATCTACATCGGCTATCGAGTTTGCCTGATCGACAATACGGCTTCACAATTGCGCTGATATGCATCTTGACTACGAACGAATGCTGGATTTCGCCGTCGAAGAAGCCCGAATCGGACTCTCAGAAGGCGGAATTCCGATCGGAGCCGCTCTATTTGACGGCCAAGGAAATCTTCTCGGCCGAGGCCACAACCGTCGAATTCAGGAAGGTGACCCGTCTGTTCACGGAGAGACCGACGCATTTCGAAAAGCCGGACGCCAGCGCGGCTACCATGACACGATCATGGTGACGACGCTCGCACCATGCTGGTACTGCAGCGGGCTTGTACGGCAATTCGGGATCGGGACTGTCGTAGTCGGTGAGTCGGTAAATTTCGATGGCGGTATCGAGTGGCTTCGTGAATGCGGTGTGAATATCATCGATCTAAATTCTGCGGCGTGCATGAAGATGCTTTCCGAATACATCGCCGTCAATCCAGAGGTGTGGAACGAGGACATTGGAGAATAACCGATGACATCGCGGAGCGTCAGCGCACTTCAAGCGGTCTCGACGGTGAAGTCGGGCGATCGGGTCTTTGTACACGGCGTAGCGGCCGCTCCGCACATTCTTCTCGATGCGCTCGTGAGTCGGGCGGGCGAGCTGCGAGATGTCGAGATCGTCCACCTCCATACCGAAGGCCCCGCACCTTATTCCGAGCCGCAATTCGCCGAAAGTTTTCGCGTCAATGCGTTCTTCGTCGGAAGCAATGTGCGAGATGCCGTCAATCGGGGTGATGGCGACTACATTCCGGTTTTTCTTTCGGAAATCCCGGCGCTATTTCGAAAGGGCGTGTTGCCGCTGGATGTCGCGCTTGTGCATGTCTCGCCGCCGGACTCTCATGGATTTTGTTCGCTCGGAGTTTCGGTCGACATCGCGCGGGCCGCCGTCGATTGTGCGAAGGTTGTAGTCGCACAGGTAAATCCGCGGATGCCGCGGACCATTGGCGACGCTTTGCTGCACATCAAGGACATCGACGCGATCGTCGATGTCGACGTTCCCCTGCCTGAGGTAAACCCTCCCAAGCTTTCCGATACCGATCGGGCGATCGGCCTCCACATCGCGGCACTGATCGATGATGGTGCAACGCTCCAGATGGGCATCGGATCGATACCGAATGCCGTTCTGGCATCACTCCACTCTCATAAGGATCTGGGCGTCCACACCGAAATGTTCTCCGACGGGCTGATCGACCTGGTCGAAAACGGCGTCGTCAACGGGCGCAAGAAAGTGAAACACCCGGGGAAGATCGTGGCGGGTTTCGTCATGGGAACTCAGCGGCTGTATGATTTCGTCCACGACAATCCACAGGTATTAATGCTCGACATCGCATACGTGAACGACAGTGCGGTCATCCGCCGCAACCCAAAGGTGACCGCAATCAACAGCGCGATCGAGGTGGATCTTACCGGGCAGGTGTGTGCTGACTCGATCGGCACGCGTCTTTTCTCGGGTGTCGGCGGCCAGATGGATTTCATTCGCGGAGCGTCGCTATCCGATGGCGGTAAACCGATCATTGCCCTTCCGTCGCAGACCGTCCGCGGTGAAAGCAAGATCGTTCCTTACCTAAAGCAAGGCGCCGGCGTCGTGACGACGCGAGCTCACGTCCACTACATCGTGACCGAATATGGCGTCGCTAATCTCTATGGCAGAAATCTTAAGCAGCGTGCAAAGGCCCTCGTCGAAATCGCCCACCCGGACCACCGGGAACGTCTCGAACGAGAGGCCTTCGAACGCTTTTCCGGCGGATAGAGCCCCGGTCGCTCATTATGCTAATCTTTCTTTTTCAATTCTGAAGCGTACTCATATCTAGAAGCGTACTCATATCTATAAGACCGAGGGTTAAATTTATGGCAGATAACAAAGAAGCAGTAATCATTAGTGCGGCTCGAACGCCGACCGGGAAGTTTCAAGGAGCTCTAAAGGGTTTCACAGCTCCGGAGCTCGGAGCGATCGCGATCAAAGAAGCGGTAAAGCGCGCGGGCGTCGATCCGTCGAAGATCGACGAGGTGATCATGGGCTGCGTTGTGCAAGCCGGCATCGGACAGGCTCCGGCCCGGCAGGCGGCGATGAAAGCAGGTCTCCCGCCGGAGGTTTCAGCTCTGACCGTGAATATGGTTTGCGGATCTGGTTTGCGTGCGGTGGCGCTGGCTTCACAGTCGATCAAGCTCGGCGATGCAGATTTTGTTGTCGCCGGCGGAATGGAATCGATGTCGAACATTCCTTACGCTCTGCAAACTGCCCGCGTCGGATTCCGGATGGGCAATCAAGTCGCGACCGATCTCATGATCCACGACGGTCTCTGGTGTCCGTTCGAGAACTGGCACATGGGCAATACCGGCGAGGTCGTTGCTGAGAAGCATCAGATCACCCGCGAGACGCAAGATCAGTTCGCATCCGATTCGCATCGCAAGGCACACGAAGCTCAACAGAAGGGTTACTTCAAAGACGAGATCATACCGGTCGAGATCCCGCAGAAGAAAGGCGATCCGATCATACTCGATTACGACGAGCCGGTTCGCCCCGATACGACAATTGAAACGCTTGGAAAATTGAAACCGGCATTCAAGAAAGATGGCGGAACGGTGACGGCAGGAAATGCACCGGGTGTTAACGACGGTGGTTCGGCGTTGGTCGTCACGTCAAGTGATAAGGCGTCGGAGCTCGGAGTCGAACCGCTTGCACGCATTGTTTCGTATGCGGTATCTGGAATAGAGCCGAAGCTGATCATGCTTGCACCTGTCGAAGGCATTCGTCGCGCGGTCGCAAAGGCAGGATGGTCGCTAGAGGACGTCGAACTTTTCGAACTCAACGAGGCGTTTTCAGTTCAGGCCCTCGGAGTAATGAAGGAACTCGGAATCAATCCCGATCTCGTCAACGTCAACGGCGGAGCGGTCGCTATGGGACATGCGATCGGAAATTCCGGATCTCGCATACTGACAACATTGCTTTACGAGATGAAACGGCGCGGTGCAAAACGCGGCGTCGCCGGCTTATGCCTCGGCGGCGGCAATTCAGTGGCGATGGCGGTCGAGCGAGCATAGTACCTAAAAGCGCAACAAACCTTGCGCGAAGCTCGTAATTTGGGTTGAGATCAAGGGGTTATTTTCAGGAGAGATTATGACTGCAAGAGATCACAACAAATTACTCAGTATCTTTTACTTTATTCAGGCGGGTTTACAACTCGTCGGCGGTATTATCATTTTTGTCGTGTATGTCATCCTTGGCGGTGCGATGATGTCGACTAGCCGTGAGCAGGATCAGATGGTGGGCGGCGTCTTCATGGGCGTTGGCGTGGTTCTCGGCATCGTGATGATTGTGCTAGGGGCCTTCACCTTGTTGACGGCGTTCAACGTGTTGAAGGAAAAACCGGTCGGGCGAACCCTCGGGATCATCATCAGTATTTTAGTCCTGCTAAGCTTTCCGATTGGCACGGCGCTTGGTATTTACGGTTTGTGGTTTTTCTTTGGCGAGGCCGGCAAGAATTTCTATGCCGGACTCGGCTCAGGCTCATCGACCCCGCCGCCTCCTCCTACGCCAAACAGTTGGCAATAAGCTCAACCCGTAGGACAGGCTTTCCGGCCTGTCCTTTTGTCTTTAACGGCAGGGAATGGACAGGCAGCAACGCCTGTCCTGCTTTTTTGCGGTTTGTCTTGGCTCACCAATTTAGATAGATTCGTACTTTGCTTTCATATCAATAACTATCAAAGGACTATTAGATGAGTGAAATAATCGGCGTTATAGGCGCGGGTACGATGGGCAATGGAATTGCTCAGACGGCGGCGGGTGCAGGATTTGATGTCGTCATGTGCGATGTCGATCAGGCTTTTCTGGATCGGGGTGTTCAGAACATAAGCAAGAGCCTTGATCGGTTTGTGAAAAAAGAAACGATGACCGAAGAGCAAAAAGGCGAAGTTCTTGGTCGAATAAAAACGACGACGGTTCTCGAAGATCTTAAAGATTGCTCACTCATCGTCGAAGCGGCGACGGAGAATTTCGATATCAAGAAGCAGATCTTCGAAAAGCTCGATTCGATCACCGGGCCCGACGCGATCCTCTCTACCAACACATCATCGATCTCGATCACGAAGATCGCGGCAGCGACAAAACGCCCGGACAAAGTTATCGGAATGCATTTCTTCAACCCGGTGCCGCTGATGAAGCTTGTCGAGGTGATCCGCGGGATCGCGACCTCGGATGCGACGTACGCAATAGTTAAATCTCTATCCGAAAAGCTCGGTAAGGTCCCGGTCGAATGCAACGACTATCCCGGATTCGTCTCGAACCGCGTCCTGATGCCGATGATAAATGAAGCTGTCTTCGCGCTCCACGAAGGCGTCGCGACGAAAGAGGCCATCGACGAGATCATGAAGCTCGGAATGAATCACCCGATGGGCCCGCTGACGCTCGCCGATTTCATCGGGCTCGATGTTTGTCTTGCGATTCTGAATGTACTTCACGAGGGACTCGGCGATCCAAAGTATCGTCCTTGTCCGCTGCTGAAAAAGTATGTCGACGCGGGCTGGCTCGGACGAAAGAGCGGAAAGGGATTTTACGATTACTCCGGATGATCATCGCCGAAACCGAAAGGCTAATACTTCGACGTCTCGAACACTCCGACGCCAACGAGCTTTTTCGCATCTATTCTGGGCCGGACATCCTGAAATATCTTGGTGGAGGACCGCTCACGCCTGATGGTGTTCTACGTAGTCTTTCTAATCACATCCGCGATTCCTATGCCGTACACGGTTTCGGCCTGTGGGGCCTCATTTTAAAAGAGACCGGCGCGTTGATAGGACGGAGCGGCATCCTTTATTCGGAGATCAACGGAAAGAATGAACCCGAGTTAGCGTATCTTGTCGACTCAGCGTACTGGGGCAGAGGATTTGCGAGTGAGGCTGCCCGAGCCGTCCTGAAAGTTGCAGCTGAACAGTTCGCATTCTCTCGGATTGTCGCGGTAATTCATCCTGACAACGCCGGATCGATCCGC
>JBDTSA010000041.1:0-9517 GCA_039931335.1 Acidobacteriota bacterium | reverse complement strand
TGCCGCTCCCGGGTATGAATGAAAACTTAGAAGCACAAAATTCCTGACACGCTCTTTCTCTTCATTCTCGTGTCTCCTGTCTCTTGTCTCCCGTCTCCCGCTCTCCTGTCTCCCGTCTCTTGTCTCCCGTCTCTCGTCTCCTGTCTCCTGTCTCCCGTCTCGCGAGTCTGTCATAATCTCAATAAATGGAATCCCGACTTCCTCCATCGCAAAAACCAAACTTCATCGGCGGCCACTTTCGGAAGTTCCGTACGGACCCGACCGGTTTTCTTACCGCCCAATCCAAGCTCGGCGATGTTTCGTATTTCCGCATGGGTTCGCAGCCCGGATACTTTCTCAACCATCCCGATCTGGTCCGCGATCTCTTTGTCGTCAACGCCCACAAATTCATGAAAGGCCGCGCGCTTCAGCGCGCCAAGAACCTGCTCGGCGAAGGACTGCTCACCAGCGAGGGCGCGTTTCATCTTCGTCAAAGACGGATGATCCAGCCCGCCTTTCACCGAGGCCGGATCGCCGAGTACGCAAAGTCGATGGTCGAGTTTGCAGATCGAATGGAGGCTAGTTGGAACGACGGCGATGTCCGCGACATTGACAAGGAGATGATGCATCTCACACTGCAGATCGTCGGGAAGACGCTCTTCAGCGCAAATGTCGAAGACGATGCAGACGATGTCGGGAACGCGATGACGACCGTCAGCAAGCTTTTCAATTTTCTTTTGCTTCCCTATTCCGAATGGCTGCAGAAACTGCCGCTTCCGCAAGCACGACGATTCAATCACGCCCGCAATACGCTCAATTCCGTGATCTACGGAATTATCAACGAGCGTCGAAGATCGGGTGCTGATACGGGTGACCTGCTCTCCATGCTGCTCATGGCTCGCGACGAAGACGACGGTGGGCTGATGACGGATGAGCAGATCCGCGACGAAGCCCTGACACTATTTCTCGCCGGTCATGAGACTACATCGAATGCACTAACATTCACGTGGTACTTGCTCTCGCAAAATGCTGAGAGTGCAGCGAAGATGCACGCAGAGATCGACGGCGTGCTGGACGGTCGCCTTCCGACGATCGACGAACTGCCGAATCTAAAATACACAGAGGCGGTGTTGGCAGAGTCGATGCGTTTGTTTCCGCCGGCATGGGCAATCGGCCGCCTGGCGATCGAGGAACATGAGTTTGGCGGATTCACCGTCCCGAAAGGCGCTCTCGTGCTGGTCAGCCCGTTCGTTGCCGGGCGCGATCCGCGCTTTTGGGAACACCCGGGCGAGTTTATTCCCGAGCGCTGGGAATCGCAGAGTGTGAAGGAAGCCGGACAAAAGAATATCTATTTCCCATTTGGTGGCGGCGTCCGCCGATGCATCGGCGAGAGCTTCGCGTGGACCGAAGGCATTTTGCTTCTAGCGACTCTCGCCGGCAAGTGGAAGCTAGAATTGATGCCGGAACAGAAGATCGGGCTCCAGCCGCTTATCACCCTGCGGCCGAAGTATGGGATGAAGATGCGGACAACCTCTCGAAATTAGGATCTCAACGCAGAGAACGCGGAGAAGGAAAATCGATGTCTTTTCTCCGCGAACTCCGCGGTCTCTGCGTTAGGTAACCCGCTTAGTCTTGCTAACGAACTCGTTTTCTTTGACCCAAAATCTCCACGGCATGTCCGCGAACTCTTCGGCGTAGTCGATACCGACGCGCGGCCCGACTGCGATCTCGCTCTTCTTAAAGTTCCGGTATTCCTCGACCCAAATTCGATCGCCCAATAGATCTTCACCATTCAGATCGCGTGTGATTCCGAGGGCGATACACAGCTTTCCGGGCCCTGATGTCAGATTCTTGTCCTTCATCGATCCACGTCGCACGCGCATCAGTTCGATTCCCTCAACCGGTTCGACCGCACGGATCAGAACCACGTGCGGATGGTCGGTCAGTCCGGTAACGAGATTTAGCTGATAATACATTCCGTAGACGAAGAAAACGTAGACATGTCCGCCCTCGGCGTAGGTGATCTCGTTTCGAGCGGTTCGACGTCCGCCGTAGCTGTGCGCAGCCTTGTCGATCTCGCCGAGATAAGCCTCGGTCTCGACGATCATCCCCGAGACTCGCCGGCCATCATCAGTTGGAACAACTAACAGCTTACCAAGTAGATCGCGTGCGATCCGCAGCGTATCTTTTCGTGTGTAAAAGTCTTGAGTGAGTCGGGTGCGTGACATTTGTTCTGGAACGCATGTTGCACCATTCGAAGTGCCCTACGAATTCAATCTGAAAATGTGCGGAAAACGTACGAGATTTGTCTTCGAGTGTATCAAATGCAGGGCGGAGGTATGAGATATGTTTGTCAGCGACATCATGAGCACATGCGTGGCGGAGTGCACGGAAGACATGAGATTGGAAGAGGTGTTCGAGCTTATCCAGAAGTGTAACCACGGCCTGGTGGTCGTGATCGATAGTCTTGCTCATCGGATTCCGATCGGCGTGGTCACCGAACACAGTATCTGTGAACAGATCATTGTACGCGGCAGAAATCCGAAAGGGCTCACGGCCGGATCGGTGATCGATTCGCGAATTAACAAGGTTCTCGCTACCGACCTTGTCGAGAAAATAATAGAAGCGGGCCAGGACGACTTCGCGGTTGTCGTTGTGGACGAGAACCGGCGAATATGCGGATTGATTTCCAAGGACACAATCAAGAATATTCCGCGGCTTCTGAGCGTGTCGCTTACGTCTGCTCCCGTCGTGTCAGCTCCCACAAGTCGGGGCGTTGCGAGGACAAGCGAGATACCGGCCTTCGGTTGGATTCAATAAAGGAAGTAAAGGAGAAAAACTATGAACGTCGCCGAAATAATGACTAAAGATCCTGCGTGCTGTACGCCGGACGCAAGTCTTCAGGAAGTTGCAAAGATGATGGTCGATAGCGACTGTGGATGCATTCCCGTCGTCGATAGTAAAGACTCGAGGATGCCGGTCGGAATGATCACAGACCGTGACATTACATGCCGCGTCGTAGCAAAAGGTCAGAACCCGCTCGATTTGACGGCGAAAGACGCGATGACGACAACTGTCGTCTCGGTCACGCCCGATACTTCGCTTGAGGACTGCTGCAATTTGATGGAAGAAAGCCAGATCCGCCGAGTCGCGGTAGTTGATGAAAACGGAGCCTGCTGCGGGATCATCGCTCAGGCCGACATCGCAACGAATGCGAGCGGGTCAAAAACAGCCGAGGTAGTGCAGGAAGTCTCGAAGACGACGAGCGCCTAAGTCATTTGTTCAAAATCGCTCTTCCCGACGTCGTACTTTTGCCATAAGATGCAAAAGCCCGACCGTTAGGAAGGGCGATATGCTCAACTGATCTAGCGACGGCGACGGCATAATTCGCTCGCGTCTTCGGCCATTGCCGCGCTATGTACAAGCCCCACCGTAAGGAAGCGCGAGTCGAGGTCTGCATTCTGTCGCTGGTAGTGAGCGCGCCGCCGTTAATCGAGTTGAGCATATCCTCCTTCCTAACGGTCGGGCTTTTGCGTCGTGTCGTAGTGCTCGTAGGGTAGGTTAGCTACCTTCCATTTCAGCTAAGTCCTGAAGATCCTCGTACGCTTTCGATAGGACGGGACGGGCTCGCGTCGATCCATCCATGTCACCGATGTAGCCTTCTTTGACCATCGCGTCGAGTATTGCTGCGGCGCGGCCGTAGCCGATCCGCAGATGGCGTTGAAGCAGTGATGTCGAGCCCCGCTTCGCGTTGACCACACACTTGAGTGCGTCCAAGAACAGCGGATCGCGGCGTCCAGGCAGATCGCACGTGTCATCGAGCTCCTCGTCAGACTGCGTAATAGTTGTATCGTACTCCGGCCTGCCCTGCGCCTTTATGTGCTCGACGATCTTCGCGATCTCTTTCTCATCGACGAAAGCACCGTGAACGCGTATTACCTGCGAACTCGCGGGTGGCAGAAATAACATGTCGCCTTTTCCGAGCAGGCCCTCGGCACCGTTGCTGTCGATGATCGTACGCGAATCGACTTTACTCGAAACGCGGAACGAGATCCGCGCCGGAAAATTCGCTTTGATGAGTCCGGTGATGACATCGACCGACGGCCGCTGCGTCGCAAGCACGAGGTGAATTCCAACGGCCCGGGCCATCTGCGCAAGTCTCGTGATCGATTCCTCAACTTCTTTCCCGGAGACCATCATCAGGTCGGCGAGCTCATCGATGATGATGATTATATACGGCAGCGGGCGATGCGAATCGCCGTTGTCATCCCACATCTCGAGTGAGTTGCGCCGCTTCACCTCGGCGTTGTAGCCGTCGATATTTCTGACGCCGTAACCCGCAAGATCCTTGTATCGCCGCTCCATTTCCGTTACGGCCCATTTCAATGAGATCGCGGCGCGTTTCGGATCCGTGATGATCGGCGTCGCGAGGTGCGGGATGTCGGCATAGACTCCGAGCTCGAGCCGCTTCGGATCGACCATGATGAATTTCACTTCGTCCGGCTTCGCCTTGTAGAGGATCGAAACGACAAGCGAATTGACGCCGACGGATTTACCCGCGCCAGTCGCACCGGCGATCAAAAGGTGCGGCATCTTGGCGAGGTCGGTGACGTAATTCAAACCGTCGATCGTCTTACCAAGCGCGATCGTCATCAGCGACTCCGACTCGCGAAACTTTTTCGATTCGATGACGTCGCGAAGCTGGATCGTCTCACGCTTGCGGTTCGGAACCTCGATGCCGACAAACGCCTTTCCGGGAATTCGATCGATGCGAACGGACTCGGCTTTGAGAGCGAGGCAGAGATCGTCAACAAGCCCGGTGACACGCGAGTACTTGACGCCCGGGTCGGGTTTGAATTCGTATGTCGTGACGACAGGTCCCGGGCAAATATTCACAACCTTTCCGGCAACATTGAACTCCCGCGTTTTTTCGACAAGCGAATCCGCGAGCGACAGCAGCTCTTTCTCTTTCTGCTCGATGTGCGGCGCCGCGGGTGTCAGAAGCTGCGAGCTCGGCAGAACATAATCATCATATGTCCGCGTCGGCTTGCCAAGATCGAGCGGTGTTTCGTCTTCGGCGATCGTGGGAACGGCATCGGAATTCAATTCGTCAGTGTGCTTCGTCGGCGTGATCGGGATCGAGCCTGGCTCCGAGATTGAATCGTCACCCGAGATTATAGTCTCCGGAACGGTCTCCTGCGGGGTGATCGATGGCGGTGTAACCAACTCTTCGATCGCCTTCGATGTCTCAAACGGATTCCCAGCGCCGGCCGCAGCCGCGGCGGCTAACTCTACCGACCTGCTGGCTTTCGTCTTTCGCGACTCGGGAATCGAGATCGTCGGCGAGTCCTTCAGCGATTTTTCTTCGCGAGCTCCGCGGCGCTTCTCTTGCCGCTCTTTTGCAAGATTGATCTGCTCGGATCGCGCTTCGCGGCGCTTTGCCTTCCATTCGCCGAAATGGATCTTGAAGTTTTCCCAGCCCACTTCGAAATGACCAAATACCCATGTGAGGGTGAAGTTCGTAATCAGCAATGCCGACGTCGTCGCAAGTGCAAGCAACAAGACCGTCGCTCCGACCGTGCTTAGCAAACGCACCGCGTACGTCGTCAGAAGCGCGCCGAGCACTCCGCCGTGCCAACCGACCATGCTCGAAAGCGCCGCGAAGGAGGCGACAAACAACGAGAATCCGATTATCTGGCTGATGCGCGGACGCAGGGTCTCCGATTGAAAAACGCGCCACGCGATCAGCGCGAGCAATGCGGGAAAGATGTAAGCGACTATCCCGACGGCGGAGAACAGCGCCTCGGCGAGATTCGCCCCGACGACTCCGATCCAGTTCTGGATCTTTTGGGATGAAGCGGTATTGAATGTCGGATCGCTCGTGTTATAGGAAATGAGACACAGGAAGATGAGCACCGAGACTGCCAGCAGCACAACGGCGATGATCTCGTTCAGACGCGAGTGACGCGTCGCGGCACCGCCCCGCTTTTTGATCAAAGTCGTACCGTCGGCGAGGCAGAAGTTGAGATCCTCGTCCTTATATGTTTCCTTGCATGTCGGGCAGATCTTCATTCGTGAATGGTGAATAGTAAATCGTGAATAGAGTACCGTGAAGGCCGTAAAATGGTGATCGTCGGAAATAGAACAAGGAGAACTGCTATTTACGATTTACGATTCACTATTCACTCCCTTCTTATATAACAGAAATTCCTTGATGAAGTCATCAATATCTCCATCGAGCACGGCGTCGACGTCGGTGACCTCAAACTTTGTTCGCGTGTCCTTCACGAGCCGGTACGGATGCAAGACGTAATTTCGAATCTGAGACCCGAAAGAAATGTCCATCTTTGTCGCTTCAAGGTCGGCCGAATCCGCCCGGCGTTTTTCGAGCTCGAGCTCATACAATTTCGACCGCAGGACCTGCATTGCGACAGCGCGATTTTGGATCTGCGAGCGCTGGTTCTGACAAGTAACGACGGTGTTCGTCGGAATGTGAGTTATTCGAACTGCGCTGTCTGTTACGTTCACGTGCTGGCCGCCGGCTCCGGATGAACGATAAGTGTCGATGCGTAGATCCTTATCCTGAATATCGACCTCGATGTTCTCGTCGATCTCAGGCGAGACAAACATCGATGCGAAACTTGTTTCGCGGCTGCCGCCCGAGTTGAACGGTGAAATTCGAACGAGGCGATGCACACCGGCTTCGGTGGAGAGCAGGCCGTATGCGTAGTCGCCTTCGACACGGAACGTCGCAGACTTGAGACCAGCCTCGCTTCCCGACTGTTCGTCGAGTATCTCGATCTTAAATCCTTTGCGCTCGCCCCACCGCAGGTACATACGCAGCAGCATCTGTGCGAAATCCTGCGCGTCGGTACCGCCGGCACCTGCCTGGATCGAACAGATCGCGTTGTTCGCGTCGGTCTCACCCGACAGCAGACTCTGTGTTTCGGCTGCGGAAACCTGAGACTCTAATTTTCCGATGAGCGTTTGAAGTTCGGTGGCCGAGTCAGTATCTTCGGCAGCGAATTCAAAAAGGACTTCGGCATCCGAGACGCCAGTCTCAAAATCTTTCTGCTGCTGCAGCGCACGTTCGACACGGCTACGCCGGCCCATCACTTTCTGGGCAGCGTCCGAATCATCCCAGAAGCCGGGCTCGGAGATCTGCCTTTCTAATTTTTCGAGTTCGGATTGCTTTTTAGGCGCCTCAAAGAAACCTCCCAAGTTGGGTAACTTTTTCTTTGATCTCTTCGTGTTTTGATAGCAGTTCGGATAATTCCATAGATCTTAGTCGCTCGGATGATTGTGCAAATAGTTTCGCATACCTTCAAAACTATTCTGCCAGCCCGCGACGCATGCATCGAAGAAATCGTCGAGCAGCGGATCGGCCGGAGCTAATTCAAGGGTGATCCGCAAGATGGATCCCTTGGGCTGCTCTTCGATCAGGAACTCGGTCGTCATGTTTGTCCGGATCGGCCAGTTAGTTCCCGCAAAATACTTTCCCCCGCCCAAGACCATTCTCGACGGAGGCTCGATCTCGAGTATCTCGAATGAGTTGATGAACTCCGATGCGGATTCCCCGTCACCCGTGGCGGCAACAAAGGTTCCACCCTTTCGCGGATCGATAAATACCGTTGACGCACCCCACCAGTCACGGATCGCGCTCGGCGTCGTGAGTATCTCAAACATCCGTTCCGGCGTTACGCCGAATGATTCTTCCAGAACGTGTCGACGGGTTGTTTCGGTACTCATTGGCAGATCCTCAATGACTTCTCGGTCTGAACGTGAGAGCAAGCAAAACGAGCGTAACTATACTACAAAGCCATGCAAACCAGTCACCGTACTTAACATAAAAAGTTTGTCCGCCATCGGATTTCGCAACGGACCAAACGCGCGAATCTTCTGTATAGCCTTGAGTCGCGTCGGTCACTTGACCGCCTTCATTTATATACGCGGTGATGCCGACATTCGTCACCCGCAATACCGGACGGTTCGTCTCGACCGCACGAAAGATCGCGTTCGCGAGATGCTGTCGAAGCACCGGCGTCGGTCCTAGGTATCCGTCGTTCGTCATTTCAATGAGCATGTCTGCGCCTTCTCGAACGTACTCGCGGCCCAACTCGCCAAAGTGCGATTCGAAACATATCATCACACCCGCCTTCGCATCGCCGATCGGCAAAAGGTCGTATTCCTTGCCGTAGGAAAAGCTTCCCACGAACGCCGGAACAATCGATTGAAGGGGGCCGGGTACCGATTCGCCGAACGGCAGCAGGTAAATCTTATCATACTGGGCGATCTCCTTTCCGTCGGTGCCGACAAGCACAGCAGAGTTGAAATACTTGTTATCAGAAATGTCGGGCTCGGCAGAATTGAAGAGTACGTTGACATTATTTTTTGCCGCGAGCCGCCTCAGGAAATCCCTGAATTCCTCGTCTTCTTCGTACATGAAGTTCATCGGCGATTCGGGGAAAATCACAGTGGTCGGTGATCGGTTCTCGGTGGGCAGCTGTTTGAGCGCCGATTCAGCGAGCTCGACGTGCCTTTGTCGAAGCTGTTTCCATTTTTCATAGGTTAGTCCGGACATGGGGACGTTTGGTTGGATCGCGATAATGCGCCCGGTTGTCGGATATCCCGACAACCGCAGTATTGAGCCAGAATCCTTGCCACCGGAAAGAGCAACAAAAGCAAAGTAGAATACCGCGATGACAAATACATAGTATCGGCGCATGTATGTCAGCCAATATGTGGAAATGGTATTTCCAAGGAAGACGAAGAATCCGACCAGAATGACTCCTCCTACGGACGCAAACCGAACTGCATGCCCGCCCAAAGCCTGTGAGTACCCGATCGCGTTCCAGTTATTTCCCGTCAGCCAGTAACGCAGAAATTCGGCAAAGACCCAAATGAACGGCGCGGCGAAGATCGCGATGTTTCCAAATCGCCGTATTAAAAATGAGAGGATCGCCGCAAAGATCCCGGGAAAGATTCCGACGATGCCAGTAACGCAAAATAAAAGCAGGTAAGCGACGATCGGCGGAAAGCCGGCGTAGGTGATCGGAGCGAACGTCAGCCACCAGCATGTGCCGGTGAAGAAAACGAAACCCCACAGCCAGCCGAGCAGAAACGATCGCGCTGCAGATTCCTTCTGACGCTCGATCGACCAGAGCAGCGGCACCAATCCGAACCACGCGAGAAACCAAAATTCGAAATCAGGAAAAGCAAGTATCAGCAGGACGGCCGAGAGGACGGCGAGGGCAGCGTTTTTCCAGGTTGGCACATACGGCATCAGCCGCGGGAATTTCATGCCGACAGTGTAACAAACCGACTGGAGCGCAGGCATCCCTGCCT
Source organism: Acidobacteriota bacterium (assembly GCA_039931335.1). Lineage (GTDB taxonomy): Bacteria > Acidobacteriota > Blastocatellia > Pyrinomonadales > Pyrinomonadaceae > OLB17. Next base: position 193 of record JBDTSA010000041.1, on the reverse strand, counting down.
GCAGCGCCGCGGGTTTCGCGGCGTCGTGACCTCGTCACCTCGAACCATAGTCGCTTGTTCGCGCTCATGCAGGCAAGGATGCTTGCGCTCCGGTCCCGCTGGTCTTGCCCGGGTCAACTCGATCCTCTACTCGATCATATAGCTTTCAAAATGATCGAACCCTTAAGCGCCCTGCACAAATTTTGTCAGGGAC
>JBDTSA010000040.1:0-9598 GCA_039931335.1 Acidobacteriota bacterium | reverse complement strand
CAGGTTGCCAGTGAAACCGGTCAGACTATCAAGAACGAAGCGCAGGCTTTGACGCAGTAGGTACGGAAACCGAACATAGAACCGCTCGCCCTCGCTTTGAAGGGCGGGCGTTTTCTATTTAGCGAACATCTCGCAGAGACGATCTAAGATTGCGTCTCGCGATGCTTCACCGATCTCCCCGATCTTTTTCACAAGCCGAACTTTATCGACCGTCCGCAGTTGATCGAGGATCACGCTCCGCTCACTATTCAGAAATTCAACGGCGACGCGCGTCGGATACCGGGCGTTCGTCGTCGCGATCGGGGCGACGAGGACATGATCGATGTTTCGGTTAAGTTCGTCAGGCGAGACGACGACACCGGGCCGTGTGTTCTTCGCCGCATCCGAAGGCGTCGGATCCAGGTTCACCAGGAAAACGTCAAATCGATTTACCACTGCCATTCTTTTTTCTCGAATTCCGTCGGCGTGTCCGAAGCAGCTTGATCGTCATCGACATCGGCCACCGCTTTGAATGCTGCGTCCCAATTGGCCCGCGGCTTTTGTAAGCTGCGGATCAGGATGCCGGCCTCGTGCAGCTCAAGCTCAACCTCGCCGCTAAGTTTACCGTCCTCGATCAATGTTTTAGGTATTCGTATCCCCTGAGAGTTTCCGATCCTTATTATCTGCGCCTTCATGGCTACATCGTAATTACAAGAGAGCCCCGCGGTCAACCGATTTTTTCGATTCCGTTCATGTACGGGTGCAAAATCTCAGGAATCACGATCGAACCGTCGTTTTGCTGATAGTTCTCGAGGATCGCAACCCATGTTCTGCCGACCGCGAGACCCGAGCCGTTGAGAGTGTGGGGAAATTCAGGTTTCGCTCCCCCGGCACGGCGAAACCGTAGATTCATACGGCGTGCCTGGAAGTCTCCGCAATTTGAGCAGCTCGAGATCTCGCGATAGGTCTGCTGCGATGGAAGCCAAACCTCGATATCGTAAGTCTTGCGCGCCCCGAAACCCATATCGCCGGTCGAAAGGACAACGGTTCGATACGGCAAACCGAGCAACTGGAGGATGCGCTCAGCGTCAGCCGTAAGCTTTTCGTGCTCTGCCTCTGATTCTTCCGGTAGGCTCAACTTTATAAGTTCGACCTTTTCGAACTGGTGTTGACGGATCAGCCCACGCGTATCTCGTCCGTAGCTCCCGGCCTCGCTCCGAAAGCACGGCGTGTAAGCCGTGTAGTATTTCGGCAGGTCCTTGGCGTCGAGGATCTCCTCGGCGTGGTAGTTCGTTACGGGGACCTCGGCCGTCGGGATGAGGGCGAATCCGCGCTCGTCGCGAATATGAAACAGATCCTCTTCAAACTTCGGAAGCTGATTCGTACCGAACAACGCCGTCCGGTTTACGAGAAACGGCGGGAGCGTTTCGAGATATCCGTGCTCGGTCGTGTGAACATCCAGCATGAAATTCACCAACGCACGCTCGAGCCGAGCACCAGCTCCGTTGAGGATCGCGAAGCGCGAGCCTGCGATCTTGGTGGCGCGCTCGAGATCGAGAATTCCCAGGGTTTCGCCCAGATCGACATGGTCCTTAACTTCGAAGTCGAACTCGCGCGGCTTGCCCCATCGCCTGATTTCCTGATTCGCCGTCTCGTCAGCCCCGATCGGCACACCATCGGCCGGTAGATTTGGTAAGCCGGCGAGCAGCTCGCGCATCTCCGCGTCCGCAGCATCTCGGGCCTTTTCCAGTTTCGCCTGCTCCTCTTTCAGACCGGCGACTTCACTTTTCTTCGCCTCGGCCTCGTCAAGCTTTCCGGCCTGCATCAACGAGCCGATCTCTTTACTCGAAGCATTGCGGGCCTGGTTAAGTGCATCCGCTTCTGTAATTACACGACGGCGCTCCGAATCAAGCTCGGCAAATTTGTCGAGGGAGTCGGCCGGAAAATTCCGGTTTGCGAGTGCGGCTCGTACCGCCTCAAGATTTTCCCTGACGAAGTTGATATCCAACATAGATTACTGCTTCGCCTTCTCGCGCAGCATCCCCATCGACTTCTGGAGGCGGCGTGAACGCGTCTCGGTCTGTTTGGCGCCTTCCAGGGCACGAACGTTTTCTTTTCGGATCGTGTAGCTGAGCTTGTCCCAGATTTGCTTGAGCGCCTTGTCTTTTTCTAGCTCTTTGGCAAGATCGTCAGGCACCGTGACCGTCCGCTCCTCGGCATCGTGCTCGAGCGTGACCACAAAGTTGTCACCCGCTCTAATTCCAGCAGCTTCGCGAAAGACCTTCGGAATCCCGAGCATATACTTGCCGCCCATTCGGACAATGCTCCCGCGATACGTCGCTCCGTTGATCGTTGCCTTTACGGGAACTCGTTTAGCCCCAAATACTTCTTCAACATCGAACGGAATCGTGATTCCGGTCGCGTCCAACTTTTCGTGCGGCTCAAGCTTTACGTTGATAGTTTGTTTCGCGACGCCCATTAAACTAAAATTTTCTTACTAACTATGAAATTAAGAGCGGTGAGTAGAAGTGCGTAACTGCGCTGGCAAGTCCGCCCTCGTCACTCACAGCTCATAATTCACAGCTCACAGTTCATAGTTATTCCGTGAATTTAGCAAAAGCGCTATGGCAAATAAAATTCGCAAAGCCGTTTTCCCTGCCGCCGGCCTCGGTACAAGATTTCTGCCGGCGACGAAGGCGAGCCCGAAGGAAATGCTCCCGCTCGTCGATAAACCGCTCATCCAGTACGCCGTCGAAGAGGCCGTGGCGAGCGGCATCGAGTCGATCCTCATCATTACGGGCCGCGATAAAACGGCGATCGAGAACCATTTCGACATATCATTCGAGCTCGAGCAGCTTCTCCAGAGCAAAAATAAGAGGGAGTTATTTGAGCAGGTGAGAGCGCTGTCCGAGATGGCCAGAATCAGCTACACACGGCAACGTGAGGCACTCGGCCTCGGGCATGCGATCTATCAGGCAAAGGATTTTGCCGGCGACGATGCTTTCGCCGCCCTTCTCGCAGACGATGTCATCGACGCCGAAACGCCGGCACTCAAGCAGATGATCGACGTGTTTGAGAAGTACGATGCCCCAGTCATCGCGACGATGCAGGTGGACGGTGAAGCCATCTCGCGATTCGGTGTCATCGATGCTGAAGAGATCGAGCCGAACGTTTTCAAGATCCGGGATATGGTTGAGAAACCTCCGTTCGCCGAAGCTCCATCGAATCTTGCGATCATCGGACGCTACATTTTTACGCCCGACATATTTGACGCGATCGAGAACACTGAGCCGGGGTCAGGGGGCGAGATCCAGATCACGGATGCTATGCGTCTGCTTTTGAAAACGCGGCCCTTCTACGCGGTAAAGCTCGAAGGTACGCGGCATGACGCGGGCGACAAACTCGGGTTCCTGATTGCAACTGTTGAGTTTGCATTGAAACGCGAAGATCTGGGTGATGAGTTTCGTGAGTATTTGCGAACGCTGAAATTAGATTAGATAGCGGTCTTCGTTCGTGTGTTTCGTGTCTTTCGTGGCTTCTGATTACTAGAACGAGCCACAAAATACACGAAACACACGAAACGGAAATCACGATTCAGGAGAAATGCCACTAGCCACCATAGACGAAGCCGTCGAAGAGATCCGAAACGGCCGGATGGTCATAATCGTCGACGACGAAGATCGGGAGAACGAAGGCGATCTAGTCTGCGCGGCCGAGCTCGTCACGCCCGAGATCATCAGTTTTATGGCGATCCACGGACGCGGGTTGATCTGCTTGCCGCTAACCGAAGAGCGCTGCGATGAATTGCAGCTTCATCCGCAGACGCCGGATAACACATCGAGCATGGGAACGGCGTTCACGATCTCGATCGAGGCGCGGCACGGTGTAACGACCGGTATTTCGGCTGCCGACCGGGCGAAGACCATCCTGACTGCCGTCGATTCGTCTTCAAGCGCCGCGGATCTTGCACGTCCCGGCCACGTATTCCCGCTGCGGGCAAAACGCGGTGGAGTGCTCGTCCGCGTCGGACAGACCGAAGCGAGCGTCGATATCGCCCGTATAGCCGGCCTCGCCCCGGCGGCGGTGATCTGCGAGATCATGAACGATGACGGAACGATGGCGCGTATGCCGGAGCTCGAATCTTTCGCCGAAAAACACGGCTTGAAGATAATCTCGGTTGCAGACCTGGTCCGCTACCGGATCGAAAAAGAAACGCTCGTCAAACGCGTTCTCGAGACCGATCTTCCCACCGACTACGGTGTTTTCCGGGCGATCATTTTCGAGAACGAGATGAACGGCGAAACCCATGTCGCGCTAGTGATGGGCGATGTTGCGTCAAGTTCGGGGACAACCGAACCCGTTTTAGTTCGCGTCCAAACCGAGAACGTCACTTTTGCAATGTTCGGCTCGACGCTCGGCGAAGCGTCCCGTGCAATGCAAGCCTCTCTCCAAAAAATCTCAGAAGCGAAACGTGGGGTCGTGCTTTATCTTCGGCAGCGCGAGAACAATCTCGATCTGGTAAATCAGCTCCGCACATACGCCCTGATGCAGGAAAAAAATATTGATTTTCAGGCCGCGAAACGTGAAACTGGATATGGAAAACTACACGATTACGGCATCGGAGCTCAGATACTGAAAGACTTGGGCATCAAGAAGATACGCTTGCTCACGAATCATCCGCCGCGGGTCAGCGCAATTGAAGCGTTCGATCTGGAGATAACGGATACGGTTACGTTGTATTGATCGTACCCGTGGCCGGGGCCGTTTCCATGGGTTCTGCGAGTTTCAGTGAATTTCCGTGGCTTGATTTCTTTCCAAAGAGTTCAGGGCACTGAGAAGGACGGGATTCGCAGAAGAAGAAAGGTAATGCCGGAAGAACAAAACGAACTTCGGGAAGAAAACGAAAATCCAACTCCGGCGGAGTATGCCGAGGTCGTCGCGGAGCAGCGGCGTCGGCGCTATTTTACGCGCCGGAACGCTCTCGTAACGACAGTCGTTCTTGTCCTCCTTTTCGTATTAGGTTCCATCCTTACCGTGGTCTTTTACCGCTACGGTGTCTTCGATAATTACGTAAAGACCCAGTTCGTTGCAAAGATGGCTGACATCGGAATGGTTTTCGATGCGGACGTTTTTCGCGTCACCGTAAATCCGCTTGAGCTCGAGTTAAAAAACGCGACCTTTAGCGACCGGGTGACAGGAGAAAAACTCTTCTTCATACGTGACGCTCATCTCGGGCTCACTGTCGATAATATTTACGCCTGGCAGCTGAGCCGTGATATCAAAGTCAACACGACCGATATCAACGGTGCCGAAGTGTGGGTCAGGTTCGACGAGAACGGCAAATCGAACTTTTCGAACCTGAAGTTCGTCGAGGACCAGGCAGGCCAGCGGGTCAATTTCAAATACGACTCGATCAAGTTCGCGCTAAAAGACAGCGTCATTCATTTCGGCGATGTCTCGCGAAAGATCTCGGCTGACGCGAACAACGTTTCGTTCTTCCTCGAGCCCGAAAATTACGAAGTCGCGGATGATCAAAAACGGTACAAGCTGGATTTCACATCGACGGACTCGACCTTTGTTTATGATGAGCACTTGCTTGAGAACATCGATATCCGCGCACGCGGGATCGCCGACCGTACCGGTGCCGAGATCACGGAACTGAAGATCGATACGCCGATCGGCGTCTCGACACTGAGCGGCACGTTGAAGGATTGGGCCGCGCCTAAGTACAACCTGAATATCGAGTCGACGGTAGATCTGACTCAAACCTCGAATACATTTCCGCTCGGTGCAAGTCTGCGCGGCGTTGGCAATTTCAAAGGCACCGTAACCGGTGAAGGCGAGAAATACCGGATCGAGGGAACCGCTGATTCGCAGGCGCTCACTGCCGAGGGCATCTACCTGAAGGCGGTAAATGTCGCGGCGACGGTCGAAGGAACGAACTCGAGTTACGAAGCAAATGGAAAAGCCGTCGCTGAGCTGCTCACATTCGAAGATTTCAGGATCGACTTTCTAAAGTTGGCGGGAAATGTGCGCGGCTCGGGAACGGATTTTCGATGGGTCGGCGAGCTTCAGGCCGCAGCAGCGAAATCCAAGTCGCTTACACTTGGCGGATTGTTTCTGTCGGATGCTGTGGCGGAATACAAAGATAAGGAGTTAAATGCGAGCGCCGGTAATGGGCGTGCTCAGCTATTCTCCGTAGCGGCTGCAAGGTTTGAGAGTCTTTACGCCAATGACATGAAGTTCCGGCGGAGCAACGGTGTCACGGACTTCTCGGCGCCGGCCGCACGTGCTTCCGCATTAAAGACAAAAGAATATCAACTACAGGGATTGACCGGACGAAACCTGAAGGTCCACGACACGGGTCCGAATACGGACGTGACCCTCGACAACGTTGCCGCCGATTCGGCGAGCGTGAAAGGTAACCGTGTTCGCAATCTGCGCGCCAATAGATTTTCGTTGACCGATCTTCCGAACAAGACCGATCTTGCATTGGCCGGTGTAAGAGCCGAACGCGTAGAAGGCGGCGGAGCGACGATCGCCGGCGTCGAGTCTCCGTTGATCGAGATACATGACACAAAGCCGGAAACGATCATCTACTCGGACAACGTCCGCGTTGCTCGCGTCGATACGAGTGCGGCGACACTCGGGAGCCTGAATATTGGCGGTGTCCGACTGACAATCAGACAAGGCACGATACAGGGCCGCTCAAACGACGTCGAGGCGGGAACTGTCTCGCTCAACAAAACCGGCGCGCTTCCCGAAGGCGGAAAGCTCGAAGCGGTAAAGATCGCAAAACCGGTTTTCATCGTCGAGCCGTCGGGTCGGTATCGCGTAACAGCAGACATGAGTATCGGGAGCGGCATCATTGGCAGCATTCCACTCGGAGACGCACGGGCGAGCGTCAACGTAAACAACGATCGCGCCGAGCTCAGCAACCTCACCGCGTCGGTCATGGACGGCCGTTTAGACGGCGCCGCGACGATCGCATTCAACAACCGTGTTCAGTCGAACCTGAACGCGAGCTTTTCCAATCTCGATCTCTCCAAGCTGGCTTCGCTGCAAGGCGGGCGGGTCATTCCGCTCGTCGGGCAGACAAGCGGGCGTGTCGATCTGACATTTAGCGGAACGGATCTTCGCACGGCGTCCGGGAGCGTTGTTGCCGACATAACGGCAAGCGCCGGAAATGCCGACAGCGGGCTTGTGCCGGTAACAGGTCGCGTCGAGCTTTCGGCGACGAACGGACTCTTCAACGTCGATGTCGCCCGGCTAAACACGCCTAAGAGCGAGATGAGTGCGACGGGGCGATTCGATCTGCGTGCCGACGATTCGAATCTGAACATCGCGGTGAATTCGCGTGACGCAAGCGAGATCGACCGGCTTATCCGCGTCGTCGGATTCTCGCCCGAGCTCGAAGAACAGATGAATTCGCTCGAGGTAACGGTCGCGGGTAATCTGACGTTCAACGCAACGGTGACGGGAAATCTCACCGATCCAACCGTCGACGGACGCGCCGCGATCGATCAGATCGCACTTCGCGGACGCACTCTGGGTTCGGTCACATCCGACATATTTATCTCACCGCTCGGAACGGAACTTCGAAACGGAAATCTTCGCGAGGCAGACGGCGGAACGGTCGCGTTCAGTTTAAATGTGCCACAAGGCGGTGCAAACAACGTCAGCATCCAGGCGACGCTTACCAATATCGACGCGGCGAACCTGATCGCGGCTTTGCCGTTGGACAAATACCTGCCATCGGGAATTCGTGACTTCAACGCCCAGACGTCGGGCACCGTGAACATCACCGGTCTGCCCAACAATGCGAACGGTTCGATCGACCTCTCATCGGCGGCCGGCTCGGTCTCCGGACAGGCGTTCGACGCATTCAGTGCAAAGGCGCAATTTCGTGGCGCACTCATCGATCTGCAAAATCTCGAGCTTCGTTCGACCGATGGCTACATCAAAGCTAGCGGTACTTATGATCGGGCGTCCACCGAATTCAATTTCGATCTCGAGGGTCGTAACTTCCAGCTCACCGCGCTTCGCAGTGCGTTCACCAACAACGACAGCGTTCCATCTATCACCGGGAACGCCGACTTCGTCGCGAAGGCGACGGGTCGTTCGGATGTTCCTTCGTCGTACAACATCAACTTCAGCGGCACCGCGCGGCAAGTCGTCGTGAACGAGAATGCGTTCGGCGAGGTCGCGTTCAAGGGAAATACTGTTAACCAGATCTTGAACGCAGACCTGACGGCGACGCTCGACGGGCGGCCGCAAGTCATAAGTGCCACGGTAAATTTCGGAAACGAGAACGTCCCGTTCCGCGTCGCGACCGAGTTTAATCAGAGCCCGCTTGCACCGTTCTTCGCGCTCGTTCCGCAGCTCAAGGGCATCACCATCGCCGGCACCGGAACCGGACGTGTCGAGTTTGGCGGGAATCTCGCGAAGCGTGACGATCAAGGCAACGTCGTATTCACAGGCGAAGCGCTCAGCGGTTCGGCGGAGTTTAGCCAGTTGTCGCTGCAGATCCAGGATACGCCGCTCGTCGCGACCGAACCTGTCGTCGTGCGTTTCAATCCACGTGAGATCACGTTCGAGTCGGCGCGATTTGCAGGCGGCGGATCGAACGTAGTTATTGCCGGGACTAAGGCGATCACAGATGCCGGGATAAACAATCTTTCGATCGATGGCCGCGTGAATCTCAGCCTTCTCAACGCGTTTCCGCAGATTGCCGCAACCGATACATTCTTCGGCGGCTTTGCGAATGTCGCGATACGCCTCGCCGGTGTGAACCGAACGGCGCGAGTGTCAGGAACCGCGACCCTCGAGAATGCAGCGGTCGCAACTTTTATCGGCTCGAGCAGATTGACCTTCGACCGTCTCAACGGCCGGATCCTGTTCTCGTCCGATCAAGCGCAGATCGCCGATCTTCGGGGCTATCTCGGCGGCGGCGCATTTACCGCGACGGGCGGTGCCCTGTTCGGCGAAGGATTGAAGATCGATTCGTTCCGTGTCGCTCTAGACGGCACGAATGTCACAGTTCCTCTGCCGGAAGATTTCGTTACAACAGGCGATGCTCAACTCGAAATAACCGGACGGCGCGAGCCGCGAGGCGATGTGCTGGCCGTGCAGATCGCCGGACGAATCCTCGCACGCCGCAGCCTTTATACGAAAGACATCGAGCTCGCGAATATTGTCGGGGCGCGGCGCGAAGGTTCGCTGTCCTCCGGACCGTCGACGATCGGGGTTCCACGTTTCGACCTGACGATCGAAGGCCGCGATGCATTGATTGTTCGAAACAATATTGCGGATCTAACTGCGTCAGTTTCGCTGCGGCTGACGGGCACGACGGAAAATCCGCAGATCTCCGGCCGGATCACCGCAAACAGCGGCACTATCTTTTTTCGAAAGGACCGCTACATTGTGCAGCGCGGTGTGCTCGAGTTTCCGCCCGACACCGAGATCGAGCCGATCATAAATTTGCAGGCCGAATCCGAGATCGCCGGCTATCAGGTCTTTGTAAATTTGTCCGGTCCGCTGACCGACACCGAGCAGTTGAACGCGGCCGTACGATCGAGCCCGGCCCTTCCGCAGGCGGACGTCGTGTCGCTGATCACGA
>JBDTSA010000039.1:0-9600 GCA_039931335.1 Acidobacteriota bacterium | reverse complement strand
TATTAATCACACAGCATTTGATTGTCAAGATACAAGGCAATTCATAAGACCAAAAACGGGCGGCATAGGCCACGGTCTCTCGCCTCGGGTCTCTTGTCTCTTACTTTTTGAGCCACCCAAACAGCGCTTCGACAGTGATGTCACGATTGGTTTCGTAGATCGCACGCGTTAATGGAATCCCCATCGGACAAACCTGGATGCAATTCTGCGCGTTTCCGCAGTTAGTGATCCCGTCATCACCCATCAGCCCGTTCAGACGATCCTCGGTATTTGTCTTACCAACCGGATGCATGTTGAAAAGTTTCGCCTGGGCGATCGCTTGCGGCCCGATGTAATTGTCGTCGCCGTATTGCGGGCACGCTTCGAGACAGCACCCGCATGTCATACATCGCGAGTAAGCATAACGCTCCTGCGCGGTCTCGTTCGAGATCGCCGGCCCCGGCCCGAGATCATAGGTTCCATCAAGTTCGACCCAGGCATGAACTTGCTTGAGGTGATCGAACATCTTCGATCGATCGACTTTCAGATCTCGAACGTTCGGGAACTTCGACATCGGAGCAAGCGTGACAGTATCAGTTCCAGATTCGATAAGAATGTCATCGATCAGCGCCGAACATGATTGCCGCACACGCCCGTCTATGACCATCGTGCAAATTCCGCAGACCTGCTCGAGACAGCTCATGTCCCAAACCGGTGGGGTTGTTTGCTTGCCTTCCGCTGTGACCGGATTCTTGCGAATATCCATCAATGCCGAGATGACATTCAAGTTTCGTCTATAGGGCAACTCGAAGGTTTCCCAGTATGCATCTGCGCCTTCCTTCTCGCGTCGCTGGATCTTGAACTTGATCGACTTTGGCGGAGTGTTTAGCTTCTTTTTCTCGTGGCTAATGTTCGTCATAAACTTCGGCAGTTGAGACTACGCCAACCGACTGGAACCCAGGCATCCTGCCTGCATGAGGGCGAAGCCCGAAAAAGCGGTGATCATTCCGACGACGTCAGGTGCTGGACATCGCCTCTCGGCGATGTTGCGTGCAGGGATGCCTGCTTTCCCTTCCGTTGATCTCGTCACGAGCTACCTACCCTTTAAACCCTTCGCCTCCTTTAATTTTCTCAGCGTCCTTCGCCAAGCGCTCTTCCCGACCTTCCGGCTTGAGCTCACTTCCCGGCTGCGGAACCTGCGCGGCCTTTGCTTTCCCCTTATTCGAGTAGTCCCGCTTTCGAGGCTCGACCAGTGAGACATCAACAGCCTCATATGAAAATACCGGTGCTTCGTCGGAATATTCTGCGATCGTCGTTTTCAAAAACTTTTCGTCGTCCCGTTCGGGGAATTCCGGTTTGTAATGCGCCCCGCGCGATTCGTTCCGGTTCAATGCACCGAGTGTGATCACGCGTGCGAGCTGCATCATGTTCCAGAGCTGCCGAGCGTGCGGGACGGCTTGTGTCGCCCATAGGTTCGAATCGTTGATCGATATTTTTCCAAAACGTTCCTGCAGCTCGAGCAGCTTTTCATCCGTCGCCTTGAGCCGGTCGTTGTAGCGAACCACTGTCACGTTGTCAGTCATCCACTTGCCCATCTCTTCGTGGAGGTTGTACTGATTCTCGCCGCCTTCGTTCGAAATGATCTGCTCGTTGATCTCTGCCTGACGTTTCAATTCGGCGTCGTATAGGCCGTTCGTTTCACTTTCGCCTCGCTCGACATTCTTCGCGTACTCGATGGCCGACGGTGCCGCGACGAATCCGCCGTAGACACACGAGACAAGCGAGTTTGCTCCAAGCCGATTCGCGCCGTGGATCGAGTAATCGCATTCGCCGGCCGCGAATAGACCCGGTATATTCGTCCGCTGTTCAGCATCGACCCACAATCCGCCCATCGAGTAGTGGACGCCGGGGAAGATTCGCATCGGTACGTACCGCGGATCGTCCCCGACAAACATTTCGTAGATCTCGAGGATAGCGCCGAGCTTTCGCGTCAGGACATCGGCGGGTATATGCGTCAGATCGAGATAGACCTGATTCTCACCGGCGACGCCATGGCCTTCGAGACAAACTTGAAAGATCTCACGCGTCGCGATGTCGCGCGGAACAAGATTCCCGTATGCCGGATATTTTTCTTCGAGAAAGTACGAGCGTTCGTTCTCGGGAATGTCGCGCGGGTTACGCTTGTCTCCATCGGTCTTCGGCACCCATACGCGGCCACCTTCGCCGCGTGCCGATTCGCTCATCAGCCGAAGCTTGTCTTCACCGGGGATGGATGTCGGATGCACTTGGATGAACTCACCGTTCGCGTAACGCGCACCCTGCTGATAGCAAACCGATACCGCGCTCCCAGTGCAGGTCATCGAGTTCGTTGACTTACCGAATATCAACCCCGGCCCGCCGGTGGCCATGATCACCGCGTCCGCCTCGAACGCCTTTAGCTCGAGCGTCTGAAGGTTCATCGCGATCAATCCGCGGCAGACCTGATGATCATCCAGCACAAGCGAGAGCATTTCCCAACCTTCATATTTCCTGACGCGCTTTTCGACTTCCCAACGTCGCACCTGCTCATCAAGCGCGTATAGAAGCTGTTGTCCGGTCGACGCCCCGGCAAACGCCGTGCGGTTATGAAGCGTTCCGCCGAAACGCCTAAAATCCATCAAACCTTCTTTGGTTCGCGAGAAGGGCACGCCCATCCGATCGAACAAGTAGATGATCTGCGGAGCCATGTCGCACATCTGTTTGACAGGGCGCTGGTTCGCGAGAAAATCGCCGCCGTAAACCGTGTCGTCGAGATGCTTCGCCGGCGAGTCGCCCTCGCCCTTCGTGTTAACCGCGCCGTTTATACCGCCCTGTGCGCACACCGAGTGAGAACGTTTGACAGGAACGACCGAGATAAGATCGACTTCGTGTCCCGCTTCCGCGATCTTCATCGCGGCGGCAAGGCCAGCAAGCCCGCCGCCAACGATCGCTATTTTTAATCCATTTGATGGCATACTTTTTTAGTTCAGGGTTCAGGGTTCAGAGTTCAGAGTTCAGGGCTCAGAGTTCAGCGCATATGGCTGCGGCCTTCACGATTCCCAACTCTCAATCCCATCTCAAACCTCCCAGCTCTGAACTCCCAACTCCCAACTCTGAACTCAATACTTTTTCGGCGTTGTACTCGGCTCAATGATCTTCTTCTGCTCGGACGCCTCGCAAAACGACTCGGGGAACAACCCGCATTTGTCGACGAATGAGATTGCAGCGTTGATCCCGACCGCCGACAGAAAGGCCGCCAATCCGATCGATGCATAAAGTCCGACACGCTGCGCCTTTTCGCCGATCACGATTCCCCAGTCGACTGCGAACAACCAGAAACCGTACGCCAGGTGCCACGCTGTCGCGATAACCCCGAAAATGTAAACGATGAGTATCGCGAGATTCTTAAACTCCGCCGCGACGATTTCGAATGCCCGTCCCCCGTTACCCGCAACCGGATCGCCAAACGACTCGAGGCCCGGGATCAACCCAAAGCGAAGATTCAGAATGTGAAACAGAAGGAAGAAGAAAAGAAAAATCCCCGTAACGCGCTGAAAGATGTAGAACCAGTTTCTACCGTAGGAGTAGTTGATCGCGTTCGCTCGCGCTTCGGCCGAGATCAGAACACCGTAGATCGAATGAAAAAGCAGTGGAACGAAGATGCCGAACACCTCGATGAAGATGAGGTACGGCATGTCGTGAATATCCTGCACATGTTTGTTGAAGCTCCCGGCCCCGTTCATCGCGGTGGAGTTCGTATACATGTGCACAAAAAAGAAAACGCCCAGCGGTACGACGCCTGTTAACTGGTGCAGTTTCCTTAAAAGAAACGTGTTACTGAATTTAATAGCCATTGGCCTTCGCTCAGAGTGCGGGCTTCAGCCCGTTTTTTCCAACAGTCTCTGAACTAACGCGATCGATCGCGCGATAAAAACTCGATTTCGGCATTTCTGAGATTTTAGAGCCTAAGTAACGTCTCGGCAATTCTTTCATTATGCTTTTTATGATAGCGGTAAAATTTTATAAGATAAAATGAAAACGATTATCGCGATAATACAGCTCAGCTTATTAAGAAATGCATATTGAAACTTTAAAAGTGTTCTGCGATCTGGTCGACCTGCAAAGCTTTTCCCTCGCGGCGGAGCGTAATTTCATCACGCAGTCAGCGGTCAGCCAGCAGATCCGTGCACTCGAGGATAAATTCAAACGCCGCCTCCTCGAACGAGTCCGCGGCCGGCGGGAGGTGACGTTGACCGCCGCCGGCGAAGTTTTCTATCGCGAGGCGAAGAACGTCCTCACCGCATACGACCAGCTTCACGAGAATTTACGCGGGCTCGTCGGTAAGATCGGTGGAACGGTAAAGGTCGCGACCGTCTACAGCGTCGGGCTGCACGAGCTTCCAGCAAAGGTCGGCGAATTCATGTCGAAATTCCCGACGGCAAAGATCGATCTCGAATACTCGCGGACAACCCGAGTCGTTCGCGACGTACTGAATGGAACCGTCGAGCTCGGTGTATTGGCATTCCCGGAGGCTAAGCGCGGACTTACCGTGACGCAAATGCCGGCCAACCGGCTCGTTCTGATCTGCCCGCCGGATCACAAATTCGCAAAGAAGAAGCAGGTGCGGGCGAAAGACTTGAACGGTCTTGATATGGTTTTGTTCGAGCGCGACACGCCGACGCGCAAAGCGACCGACAAGATCCTCAAAGCACGCGGTGTCGAAGTAAGAAAAGTGGCGGAGTTCGACAACATTGAAACGATCAAGCGCGCAGTTCAAGTTGGCTTTGGTCTCGCGATCGTTCCGCTACCATCGATCGTCGATGAACTACGGTCAGGCCAACTTTCCGTCGTCAAGCTTGCGGAGAAGGATTGGGTCCGTCCCGTCGGCGTAATTTACCGGACCGATCGGAACCTATCGCTCGCCGCTAAAAAGTTTGTCCAACTGCTTGAGTCTCCCGGAACTTCTTGATTTCCAGATCGCCTTTCGTAAATAATACTTCTCGCAAACCGAACATTTCATTCGCATCGACAGGGAGACTCCGAAATGAAACAGCTGGCGCTCGTTACGCTCACCGTTATCGCCTTTCTCGCTTTTTCGTACCGTTCTCCGTATTTCGCCACCGTCGAAGCCGGTGGTTTATCGCAGAATCCGGAGCGCGGGCTTGCGAATTACGATATCCGGTCGGACCCATCAGTTGAAGCGACGGCTAAGGTAGCTGGCATGCGCGGTGCGATTCGGAACGACATCCGCACGGACCTTGGCGGTGCGAACTCGAGATTCAAGATCGACTACAACGCCGTCCTCGATGTCGCCGAAGTCATCGCGGCGAATCAACTCGGCGCTCCACTGACACCCGCAGCCGGCAAAAGGTCGCGTGCCGATATCCTGCTCGATTTTGTCCGCGCCAACGACAACGTCTTCCGCATAAATTCTCAGAAGCAACTACACAAGACAGCAGACTACACGAATCCGGACGGCAACCTCTCCTTCGTCATCTTCGAACAGCGGATCGCTGATATTCCCGTTTTCGGTGCGGAATTGAAAGGCGGGTTTACAAAACAAAATGAGTTGTTCCGGGTCATCAACAGCCTCGCTCCCGGTGTCGATCCCGCGATCGTGAACAATGATTTCGGAACCGCAGATGCCGCCGTTGTGAGCGCAGCCGCGCGAATTGGTACCTCTATCGCACGAACGGATCTCACGCGGCAAGATTGGTCCAGGTCAGATAAAGTTGAATTCACTGCCGCTGCATTTACCGACAAGATCCTGGCTGAGAGATTTTACTTTCCGGTCGGCAACGGAGTGCTCCGGCCGTCGTGGCGGGTCCTGCTTTGGACCAAGGGGCCAGCTTACTATGTTGTCGTTGACGCCGACGGTACGCTCCTATGGCGGAAGAACATCAGTGAGGATCAGGTAGACTCGGCAACCTACAGCGTCTATGGAAACCTCACGAGCCTGATGAAGACGGCGGACAGCCCGAGTCCGTTTTCACCCGGCTGCCTCGCCCCGACTGGCTGCGCTCAACCACCGGCCATCGCTCGCATGAACTTTACCCTGATCGGAAACGAGAGCCCGTACACGTTTAATAATCTTGGTTGGATACCCGACACGGGCCTACCTGTCCGAACGCCTGCCAATCCGAACATCACTGATGGAAACAATGTCGAAGCGGGTATAGATCGCAATGGAACACAAGGCGTCGACGATAACGGTTGGGCAGTCGGTAACCCGGCCCGCGTATTTAGTTATACATACAACCCGGCTCCCGGAAATCCACCACCGGGCGAAGAGCCATTGCCTCCCGGCCCACAGACCTATCCGCCTTCACAGTTCCAGCAGGGTGTCGTCACACATGGATTTTACATGATCAACCGCTGGCATGATGAAATGTACAGGTTTGGCTTTACCGAGCAGGCCGGAAATTTTCAGCATTTCAACTTTGGCCGAGGCGGCTCAGAAGCCGATCGGATCTCTTACGAAATACAGGACAGCTCGGGGACGAACAGTGCAAATTTTTCGCTGCCGGCGGACGGCTTGCGCCCGCGTCTTCAGATGTTTATTTGGACCGGCGGAACACCGGACCGTGACGGAGCACTCGACTCACAAATGGTGACGCACGAGATGACTCACGGCCTCTCCGGCCGTCTGATCGGCAACTCGACAGGTCTGGGTTCAAATATGGCGCGCGGGATGGGCGAAGGATGGTCCGACTTTTACGCATTCGCACTCTTGTCCGAACCGTCCGACGATCCGCTCGGAACGCATGCACTCGCTGCGTACGTTAGTTATCTGGTAACTCCGACCTACGATTCGAATTATTATTACGGGCTTCGCAGGTTTCCGGTCGCCGTCTGGGCATCTCGCGGACCAAACGGACTGCCGCACAATCCACTCACATTCAAGTACATTAACGCGGGCTGCGACACGTTCATCGGAACGACGGTGTCCAACCCAAACAGCGCTTACCCGCGCAACCCAGTCTTCTCAACGTCTGGCGGCACACAGCCGTGCGATCAGATACACAATCTCGGTGAAGTCTGGGCGGCTGCTCTGTGGGAGGTGCGGGATCAGTTAATCCAGCGACACGGCACTGTTGAAGGGAACCGACGCGCCCTTCAATACGTCACGGACGGTATGAAGTTGTCGCCCCTCAACCCGACGATGCTTCAGGCTCGCGATGCAATTATTGCGGCTGCGACAATTTCCACTTCGACCGACCACCCCCCGGTGTGGCGCGGCTTCGTAATACGCGGCCTTGGATCCGGTGCGTCGATACAAAACGCGGGAACGGGCTCGAACAATACCGTAGTGACGGAAAGCTTCGAGATCCCGACTATAAATCGTCGGCCCGCCCGAGCAGATTTCGACGGTGACCGGCGATCTGACGTTTCAGTATTCCGGCCGTCCGACGGTATTTGGTACTTAAATCGCTCGACCGCGGGATTTACTGCAGTGAGGTGGGGACTCGCTAACGACAAGCCGCTAGCGGAGGACTTCGACGGTGACGGCAGGAGCGACATAGTTATATTTCGCGCAACTGAGGACGGGGCCCAGCCCGACTACTACATCCTTCAGAGTAGTTCCTCAACCATTCGGTACTTGTCGTGGGGACTTCCCGACGACATCCCTTTCGCCGATGATTTTGACGATAACAGTAGCAACGATGCGGTCGTCTTCCGCCCGTCCACACGAAAGTTTTTAGTTCGTCGGAGTGGCGATGGTTCCCTGCTTGTCTCGCCGGCGATGCCGGCCGGTACGCCGCTCGTCGGAGATTTCGACGGCGACGGCAACGGCGATTTCGCGACCTTCGACAATGGGACCTGGCACCTTTCGCGATCGGAACGCGCGTATGCAACGGATACGGTAGTAAATTGGGGAACGACTGGCGATCACGCTGTACCCGCCGATTACGACGGCGACGGCAAGGATGACATCGCCGTGTTCCGCCCGTCCGACGGTATCTGGTACATCGCGAACAGCACTGGGGGAAATCGGTTCGTGAATTTTGGGCTCTCGACGGACACGCCTGTTCCAGGGGATTACGACGGCGATGGGCGGGCCGACATAGCAGTTTACAGAAATGGAGTCTGGTACATCGATAGGTCAACCGGCGGAATTGTCATCTTTAGTTTTGGACTCTCAGGAGACGTGCCGCTTCCGGCGACTTTCATCCCCTGACACTCTTCGTCAGTGTCCGACACAAAAAGGCCGCGGCTCCGTCTTGGAAACCGCGGCCTATTCATTTTCGATTCGACTCCGTTAGTCCG
The DNA here is from genome assembly GCA_039931335.1 of Acidobacteriota bacterium. GTDB lineage: Bacteria > Acidobacteriota > Blastocatellia > Pyrinomonadales > Pyrinomonadaceae > OLB17. Next base: position 1,335 of record JBDTSA010000039.1, on the reverse strand, counting down.
AGCTGATAAAGGTCAGCGGTGAGGTCGGGGACATTCCGTTTAGTGCCCGACGGAGTATCGGGACGAGGCCTTCGGCTTCCATATACTCGCGGCCGAGTAGCTTACGAAAACGTTTTTCTTTTGTCTCACCGGTCAGCTCTTTTAGCATTCCGCGGAAAAACGCGTTGACGATCTCGGGTGCGAACTGCTTCCCCGAGTTTCGCTGAAGATCATCGAACACCTCGCTCGCGGGGCGGCGGCGTTTGTAGGGGCGGTCGGTCGTCATGGCGTCGAATGAGTCGGCGAGATTTACGACCTTTGCGATGTACGGGATGCTGCGATCGTACAGTCCGTCGGGATAGCCGCGTCCGTCGAGCCGCTCGTGATGATATTTCGCCGCTAGCGGAACGTCGGCATACGGATGATGGATCGGCAGAAGAATTTCGTAGCCGACGCCCGGGTGCCGATTAAGCTCGGCTGATTCTTTCGCGTTGATGCGGTACGGTGCATTGATGATCTTTCGCTCGACCGTCAGCTTCCCGACGTCGTGCAAATAGCCTGCGACAGCGGCACCTTCGACCTCATCCTCGCCCCATCCAAGTTCGGCACCGATGATCTCTGAATACTTACCGACCCGTACCGAATGGCCCTCGGTATATCTGTCCTTGCAGTCGATTGCCGCAGCGAATGCGCGGACAGTGTCTTTGTAGGTCGTCTTCAGGTTGTCGAAAAGCTTGCGATTCTCGTCGGCTTGCCGCTCGAGATCGGCAAGCATGTTTCGCTGCGCGATCGCTCCGCCGATGTGCCGGCCCATCGCAGAAATGATGTCGCGATCGTAGCTCGAATAAGGTTCGCCTGATGCTTTTTCGCCAAGGAAAAGCGATCCGACCATCTCGTCCCGGATGACAAGCGGGACGATGAGCTCGATCTGCGTCCGGTCGAGACTGTTGTCGTAGACCTGAACGAACGGGAGCACCTGGGCTTGAGCAACTTCGAATGGGTAAAGGCCGTTGGCGAGAAACTGTCGTTCGTCTTCGTAACAGAGCGACAGCGAAAGCGGAAACTCATCACCGAGGCCGCGTGCCGCGACCATCTGCATCGAATGCTCGAAGCGCGAATAGCGTGCGACGCCGCCGCGCATGATCGCGAGCGACCCGAGCAGTAGATGCAGCGACGTCCGCATCGTCTCGTGAAAATCTTTGCGGTTCGCGACTTCCTGGCCGATCTCGGCAAGCGCACCGAATGTATGGATGAGCTTGCTCTTGGTCTCAGTCATCTGACGGAAGTTTGTCGTTTTGAATTCCTGGATCTTCACGTTATCGTCGAACTACTGACTTATCTCCCGAAGTCGGTCGC
>JBDTSA010000038.1:0-9802 GCA_039931335.1 Acidobacteriota bacterium | reverse complement strand
GCGAAGCGCGAAATCGCGGTGGATCAGCGCATTCGCAACAGCCTCTCGAATCGCGTAAACGTGATAGGTTGAACGCGCCGCGACCGGCGATCCGACGAGATGAAGCGATTTCTTCGGCTTGTCATTAGCGAGGTCACAGTAGCGCTCGATAAACGCCATGATCGCGTCGTTCTCCGTATGCAGATTTCCCTTCACTTCGACTTTCTCGACGAGTTGCGCCGTACCGTTCTCGCCCGAATATCTGGCGACGGTGACGACCGATCGCGGAAACAACTCTTGAACGCGCTCATCTTTGCCGAATAACATCAGGGCTGCGACGGTCGGGAAAAAATCGTCGGGACCACCGACCGCGAGGATGAGGTCTTTCTTCAAAAAGTCGGCGGTCTGATACAGATTGATCGTCGGGCTGACGTCTTCAAACGCGCCGGCGAATGTCCAGAGCAAGCCATCGTCAAAATCTTCAGGCTGGGCGGTGAAGAGCGGGATATTCTCGTACCCGAGTGGCCTGATCTCATCGAGCCACATCGAGAGTTGCTCGCGCGAGACCTCGCGCTTCTCAGCACCGAAGCGCATATAAAAGCGTCCTTCGCGAGTTCGGTAGGGCTTTCGTCGCGGCTGTACGTCGAGCGCAACCACCCGTTTCCCGCTGTCAAACGCAATCGTATCGATCAAGGGAATTATCGGCGGGACGATCTCCTCACGGCAGATCCGAGCCAACTCTTCCTGTACCCACTCAGGATTTGCAACACCCTCGATCCGAAGTTGATCGTTCACGCCGAAGATAATCGTCCCACCGTTCGTGTTGGCGAGCGCGACAATTCCTTGCGTGATCTTTTCGGAGTTTGAGAGCCGTACCTTTAGCTCGAGATACGTATCTTCGCCGCCGCGGATCAATCGAATGAGTTCGGTCCGCGTGGTCAGTTGAGCAGGCTGCGAAAGTAGATATTCTTCGTGAGAGCGGTCGGAATGACTGTCAAACCGCTGGCTATGTCGATACTTTCTTCGTGGCATCGCGTGAGGCGTGAGATTTTTTGTCAAGACGGGTCGCACCTGATGCCCGCCCGAATGTTTTCAAATCAAAAGGAAAACACTACTGGATTCGATCTTACGATCTGACTTTATTGAAACATCGAATGCGCTAAATGTAAATCGCAATTCGTTTCGGCAAAGAATTCGATTACGGAATTACGTAACTATTTAATTCCGTAATTACGTAATGGACGACCCACCGAGCCAAGACGGTTGTTAGATCAGGCGAAACAATCTTATGATTAGTTGCTTGCACACTGAATCCATTACAGCCTATATCGGCATCGGTTCTAACCTCGGAGACCGCGCGGGACACCTGTTGCTTGCCGTTCGCGGTCTGATGGAGGCGAGTTTCACGGTCACGAAGCTTTCCGGCATTTACGAAACCGAGCCGGTCGAGATCGAAAGCGAAACGAATTTTCTCAACATGGTCGCCGAGCTCAAGTGCGAGAGCATCACGCCGTCGCAGATGATGGCGCGAATGCTCCGGATCGAGTACTTGCTAGGCCGAAAGGACAAGTCCCTGAAGAAGCCTCGGACGATCGATCTTGACCTGCTTTTTTATAACCACGAACAAACCGAATCCGAGTTCCTCACGCTGCCGCATCCGCGTATTCATCTTCGAAATTTCGTGCTCGTCCCGATGTGTGAGATAGCTCCGACGTTTGTTCACCCTATCTTTCAAAAAGACATCAAGACACTGCTCGCCGAATCTTCGGACACATCTGCCGTGGCCCGTTGGAATCCGTACTCCGGAAACGGTACCGACGGAAATCAGAACCACTAGACTTGAAATAGGCAAAGGTCTATCCTATTCACACTTTATGGCCTACCTAAAACCCGATAAACCCGAAAAGGTCTACGTTCCGGCGCTTCGAGCGGCGAAGGAAAAAGGCGAAAAGCTGGTCTGCCTGACGGCGTACGACTACCCGACCGCCCGGATCGTTGACGAAGCCGGCGTCGACATCATCCTTGTTGGCGACAGCATGGGTAATGTCATACACGGGTACGGCAATACGATCCCGGTGACGCTCGATGAGATCTGTTCGGCGACAAAGGCGGTAAAGCGCGGCTCGAGTCGCGCGTTGATCATCGCCGATATGCCGTACGGAAGTTTTCACACCGGCGACAACGAAGCCGTCCGAAACGCACTCCGATTGATGAAGGATGGCGGGGCCGAGGCGGTTAAGCTTGAAGGCGGGCGAAATCGTGTCGGATTGGTGAGGCGTCTCGTCGATGAAGAGATCCCGGTCGTGGCCCACGTCGGGCTTACTCCGCAGTCAGTTCATAAGATGGGCGGATATCGCGTTCAGGCGAAGACAGCGGACGCGGCGAAGATACTTATTGAGGATGCAAGGATGCTGGAGGAAGCCGGCGCTTTCTCGATCGTTCTCGAACTCGTCCCGCGCGAAGTTGCGGAGATCGTCACGAGGGAACTTACCATTTCGACGATCGGGATCGGCGCTGGAAGCTCTTGCGATATACAGGTGCTGGTACTGCACGACCTGATCGGATTTACGTTCGGGCGCCAGCCAAGATTCGTCCGCCAGTACGCAAACGTCAGCCAGGTGATTACCGACGCGATAACGAACTGGATGGAAGACGTCAAATCCGGCAACTATCCAAACAAAGAAGAATCCTACGGCCTGCCGAAAGACGTAAAACTAGTCGAACCGAAGTCAGCCAAGTCGTCCCGCTGATTCTATGGAGATCATCAACCGCCGGCAACGTATGGCGTCGATCTCACGCAAGCTTCGGCGTGAGAACAAAACTGTTTCGTTTGTCCCGACGATGGGTGCGTTGCATGAGGGCCATCTCGCGCTTGTCAAAGAGGCCCGGGCTGCGTCGGACGTTGTCATCGTCTCGATCTTTGTAAATCCGGAACAGTTCAACGACAAAGGCGATCTCGAACGCTATCCGCGCGACCTGACAAGCGATGCGGCCCTTCTCGCGGCGTACGAGGTCGATTATATATTCGCTCCCGAAGATTCCGAGATCTATCCAGAGGGATTCGCGACGTACGTTTACGTCGAGGGCGTCTCCGAGGGTCTCGAAGGAGCGTCGCGTCCCGGACATTTCCGCGGCGTCGCAACGATCGTCACGATCCTCTTCAATGCGATCCGTCCGGATCTCGCATTCTTCGGCCAAAAGGACGCTCAGCAAGTTGCCGTGATCAAACGAATGACGGCCGATCTGGGATTTGAAACTGAGATAGTAGTCTTGCCGACCGTTCGCGAAGAATCGGGTCTCGCGCTGTCATCCCGAAACCGCATCTTGTCACCCGAAAAGCGCGAAAAGGCTTCAGTCATTTTCGCAGCACTCCGCGAAGCTAAGATTGCTTTCAACCGGGGCGAACGAAATGCCGCGAAGCTGATCGAAATCGTGCAGGAACGAATCGGCGGCGAACCGCTCGCGACGATCGATTACGTATCGATCGTCGATTCTCGAACGCTCGAACCGGTCGAAAAGGTCCCAGAAACCGAGACTTTGATCGCCGCGGCAGTACGGTTTGGGAACGTGCGTCTCATCGACAACATCGTCCTAAACCGGGGACAGTAGCTGGCATCAAAGATGCATCTAATCTCCTGGAAATGCGGCTACGCGTGTTTCGAAACATATGAGATCGATAAAGAAAATCATTGCGGTATTTGGCTTGGTGATCATGGCTGTTGTGGCAATATCCGCGCAGACTTCGCTGCCCGCTCTTAGCGGAGGCCAGGTTGATGTGCAGGGTCAGCGAGGCAAAGTTGTGATCCTCGCTATGGGTGCGAGTTGGCTGCCGTTGTCGAATAAGCAAGCCGAGTATACGAATATGCTCGCCAAGCGCTACGCCGGTAAAGATGTCGTTGTCTATTTCGTCGCGACTGACTCGACAAACGCGAAGTCGAAGAACTTTGCGACTAATCCTGACATCGAGAAGTTTGTTGCGGGGAGTCGATTGACGGTTCCGGTGCTTCGCGATTCGGATGGCGCAGTGACATTGAAAAAATTCAACGTCGATCAGCTGCCGTCGTTCGTGATCCTCGATAAAGAAGGGAACGTTTCCGGGAGCTCGTTCGGCGGGATCGATCCAAAGTTCGATATCACGATCCCGATCTCGAAAGCGGTGGATAAGTTGCTTTGAGAGTGACGAGTGGCAAATGAAACGGCCGGTGCACACCGGCCGTTCGCGTTTCTAATTTCGATTACTTGCGGTCGCGGATCCCTTGTCGCTCGTCACACATCACTCGTCACTTTCCTAACCATCTCGTAAACCAAACTGATCGGCAAGCCCACCACGTTCCAGTAATCACCTTCGATCCCCTCAATGAACAACGCTGCCTGGGCCTGAACTGCATATGCTCCGGCTTTGTCCAGCGGGTCGCCCTCATCCGCAAGAAAATGAATTTCAGCTTCTGTCATCTCGGCGAACTTGACACGAGTTCGCTGTAACCCGACTTCGGTATTTCCATTATTGATCACGGCGATACCCGTCAGAACTTCGTGCCAGTTTCCCGCAAGCATTCGGAGCATTCGCCGGGCGTCGGGAATGTCCGTCGGCTTGCCAATGATCTGGTCATTAATTACGACCGTCGTGTCGGCAGCCAGCACAATTTGATCCGGATGAGATGCCGCCACAACCTCGGCTTTTTCTTTCGCTAGACGCCGCACATACGCCTGCGGGTCCTCGCCATCGCGCTCGGTTTCATCGATATCGGGGACCGCTCTTGTAAATTCCCAACCAACCGAGTTCATTATCTCCGAACGTCGCGGGCTTCCCGACGCAAGCACAAGTTTTGGCAGTTTGATCATAGAAAAGCGATTTAGCAAATAGTCGTTTTCTCGTTTAAGATAATAACCATGCTCGACATTTTTCGCACACTGCCCGGCATTCTGGACAACATCGAAGGTGCCGAGATGGTTCGCGATGCAGTGGTATTCGCTGCCTGGCGGCGGATCGCGGGCGATGGACTATCGGAGCGTGCCGTGCCCCTTCGTCTCGAGAATGGGAGATTGTTTATCGCGGTGTCGAACGTAATGTGGCAGCGCCAGTTGAAGGACCTGTGCGGTCAGATGCTTTTCAAACTGAATGCCGCGTTGGGCACGCCAATAGTCACGTTTATTCAACTTGAGATCGATGAGAAAGCGGTTCTGAATGCAAGGTCAAATCGCTCCGTACCGAATGATTCGGAATTTCGAAGCCAGGCGGAAAATGAAATTTCATCAGAGCTTGCGGATGCCGCCGATCGGATCGCCGACGACGAGCTTCGCCGAACATTTCTTTTAGCCGCCGGGAATTGCCTTGTGCGTAAAGCTCGTATTGAGTCCCGCCATTAGGCGGCTTCATCATTCGTTGGGAAAGACGCCTAAAGGCTCGACTCAAAACTCGAATATGGACGTTAGAAAAGTCGCAACACTCGCGCATCTCGAAATGACCGACGAGGAAGTCGCGCTTTACACACCGCAGATGGTGGAGATCGTAAAGTACGTCGAGCAATTGAACGAACTCGATACTGAAGATATCGAGCCGATGCTTGGTGGGCTGACGGATGAGGGTGCGGCCACGGCAACTAGTCGGGAAGATATAGTGCACGACTCACTTACCCAGAAAGAGGCGATCGAGCAGGCGCCGGCACCGGTCGCCGGCCATTTTCAGGTGCCGAAAGTTTTGTGAGATCTCGAAGCGATAAGCATCTTGCAATACGCAATAAGCTTCTGACCGCGGACTCGTCCGGGAGCGCTAGCATCTGCATGACTTTTACAATTTCTTGCTTACTGCTCGTAACTAGTTTCCTGTTGCTGTCATGCAGCCTTCCAAATCTCGAGGATGCGGATTGCACGCAGTCTCGGGATTCCGTGAGGGAGTTTTACTCTTATCACTTCGGTCATAACCTCGGCTTCGCGGCAGAAGATATCAACGCTCGCCGCGAGTACCTGACGCCGAACTTTTTTAGCAGTCTGAGCGAAACGCCGCGTGACGTCCCGCCCGGAGTTGACCCATTCACACGAATGGATGATCCTCCGAAAGCATTTCGTGTGGGCGAGTGTCATGTACTCGAACCGGGTACGCGAACAAGTTTTGAAGTCCTGTTGTTTTGGAAAGACGATGTCAAAAGCGAGCAACGTCCGATAAATGTTGAAGTGATCCAGAGCGGCGAAAAATGGTTGATCGATAGAGTCTCGAAATAGAAATCAAGTTTGTGCCGCGATGTATCGCGGCAGTGCAAGAAGAATGGTCGATAACATCAAAAAGGTTCTGGAGAATGCCGAACGTCTCAACCCCGAGCTTAATTCGTTCCTCTCGATAGAGCGCAAGCACGCGGAGGCCCGGGTCGAACAGATCGCCGATGACACACGATTGGCCGGGCTTGCGATCGCCATAAAGGACAACATTTGCACCAAGGGGATGCAAACGACGTGCGGATCGCGGATCCTGCGAAATTACCGCGCCCAGTACGACGCGACGGCGATCAAACGATTGAACGAGGCCGGTGCGATCGTCGTCGGCAAAACAAACATGGACGAGTTTGCGATGGGCTCGTCGAACGAAAGCTCGGCGTTCGGCCCGGTCAAGAATCCGTGGGATACTTCGCGGGTTCCGGGCGGCAGCTCGGGTGGATCGGCGGCAGCGGTTGCGTCGGGCGTCGTCCGTGCGGCGCTTGGTTCGGAGACCGGCGGATCGGTTCGTCAACCCGCTTCGCTTTGCGGCATCGTCGGCTTCAAACCGACATACGGCCGCATCTCGCGCTACGGCCTCGTCGCGTTTGCGTCGTCGCTCGACAACATTGGCATCTTTGGTCAGACGGTGAAGGATGTCGCTGACGTGCTCGGCGTGATCGCGGGGCGGGACGAGATGGATTCGACATCTGCCGATGTTCCGGTGCCCGATTATTCGACGACGATCGAAAATGACATCGCGGGAAAGACGATCGGCGTACCTCGTGAGTTATTTGGTGAAGGCCTCGACGAAGATGTACGAGACGCGGTAGAACAGTCGATCGAAAATTTCCGCTCGATGGGTGTAAAGATAGTCGACGTCGAATTGCCTTACGCAAAATACGGGATCGCGGGTTACTACATCATCGCCACTGCCGAGGCGTCGTCGAATCTGGCGCGTTTCGACGGAGTGCGTTACGGTTTTCGGGCCGAAGAAACGGATACGTTGCGTCACATGTATTCGAAAACGCGCGAAGAAGGTTTCGGCGACGAAGTAAAACGGCGGATCATGCTCGGCACATACGTCTTGTCGAGCGGATACTACGACGCGTACTATTCCAAGGCGCAAAGGGTCCGCGCACTCGTAAAGCGTGATTATCAGAAAGCGTTCGCGACGTGCGATGCGATTCTCACACCGACATCACCTTCGGTCGCATTCAAGATCGGTGCAAAATCAGACGATCCCCTGGCGATGTACTTGAATGACGTGTACACGGTTTCCGCCAACCTTGCCGGCACTCCCGCGCTCAGCATTCCGTGCGGGCTGTCGAGCGAAGGCCTGCCTATCGGCACACAGCTCATCGGTAACTTCTGGTCCGAAGCACAGCTCCTGAATCTTGCGCGACGATATGAATCTGAATTCCCGCTGAATGAGCGACCCGCCGTTTTCGCAGGATAGATGCTAGTGGATCTGGTAGGCGGACGGTTCGTAATCGGGATCTACAATCACAAAGTCTCCGCCGGCGAGCATGGCATGCCATCGGCCCGGATCCTCGAGCAAACTCTCAGCGTCATCTTTCGGGACCGGCAGAGAGAAAAGAAATCCCTGCCCGTAATGACACGACAAGATCCGCAGCTGATGATACTGGTGGATGCTTTCGATTCCCTCGGCAACAACCTCGAGACTTAAGGAATTTGCGAGCGCGAGGACGGCTCGTACTATTTCTCCGTTCTGCCGCCCGTCTTCCATGGATCGAATAAAGACGCGGTCGATCTTAAGCGTGTCGATCGGAAACTGCTGCAAGTAGCCGAGGCTCGAATATCCCGTCCCGAAATCGTCAATACTCAATTGAACGCCGAGATCCCTTATCTCGCGAAGCATGGCGACGGCATTCTCACCGTTCTCCATAATCGCCGTTTCGGTTATTTCCAGCTTAAGACTGCGAGGGCTGATTCCGGTCCTTCCGAGAACATCTTTGATCTGTTCGACAAGCGCCGGATGCCCAAAATGGACGCCCGATATATTGACGCTGACAAACCGCGGCGAGGATGACGGGAACCGTTTTTGCCAATCGACTGTTTGCGAGCATGCCGTCTCGAGGATCATTAGCGTCATCGGAACGATCAAGCCGGTAGATTCGCTCACTGGAATAAAGCGGTCCGGTAATATCTGGCCGAATGTAGGATGATTCCACCGAATAAGCGCTTCGAACCCTGCCAGTTGAAGATTCTCAAGATGCACGATCGGCTGGTAATGGAGCTCGAACTCATGTCGCTCGATCGCGTGTCGCAGATCGGTTTCGAGCTCGAGGAGCGACACGGCCCGCGTATGCATGTTTTCGTCGAACACCACGAAGTCTTTTCCGTGGTCCTTGGCGTGATACATCGCGATGTCCGCATCCCGTAAAATCTCCTCCGGCTCTTCGTAGTTAAGGTTTCCGAATGCTATCCCGATGCTCACACTCGTGAACACCTGCTTCGAGTCGAGGACGTAGGGTTGAGCAACGACGCCTGCGACTGTCTCGGCAAACTCAGATGCGCCACGTTCGTCGGCATCGCCCATCAACACGATCGCAAATTCGTCGCCGCTGAACCTTCCAACGATGCTGTTCTTGCGCTGAATTTTAGAAAGGCGCCCGGCGACCTGCTTTACAAGTTGGTCACCGACTGAGTGGCCGAGGCTGTCGTTGATCTTTCTGAAACCGTTCAGGTCGAGAAATAATACCGCGTACGAAACGAGAGGTTGCTTGAGCTTCTGTTCGATCAGCTGGCGAATCGTGTCGAGAAAGTAGTTTCGATTTGGCAACCCCGTCAGAGCGTCGTGAAAGGCAGCGTGACGAAATTGCGAATGGCTTTGTTTTAGTTCGATACTGCGTTGTTCGAGCTGCCCGACATAGTGCTTTAGCTCCTTAACGTGCCGCTCGGCCTGTTCGGCTCGTCCGCGCTCGGATCGCTCCGCCTGGGCCGCCGTATTTTTTATATCATTTATGTACCGGCGGTACGTTACATATACCGTGGCGAAAAAGACACACACAGCGGCGAAGAGAAAAATGTTTATGTCTTGTATAGCCTTCGTCGTGAAACCGGCGAGGACCGCGCTGCTGAGATACATCACCAACGTGTTGAGGCAGTACTCCGTCCACGCGCTCACCACCGACCTTCCTGTCTTGGCCGCGAAGAAGAGGGAGACAAGCGCGGAGTTAAGCGAGAAGAGCCCAAATCCCATCACTGCCAGCACGAGAATGAATTGCGTGACGTCTCCGCCTTCGATCGCCTCCGGCGCAGGGCCAAAGAGCGCCCAAACAATCAGAGTCGTCGCGAACACGGCGACAACGGCGATCAGGATATTGACGGATATCGTCTTGTAACTGATCGTCCCGCCCCCGCGGCGATGGCTGAGCGAAGTGAATGCAGTTTCGAGAAACGAAAGAATGATCGCGGTCTCGCCGCCGTACCAAAGAAGTGACAGGATGATCGCCGCATCCGAGATCGTAACGTGGATCTTTGTCCTCGGCAGCTGGATGCGAAGAAACGAGCTAAAAAAAACGGTAACGATCGTCAATCCACCCAAAGGCCAATCGATCTTGTCACCTGGAAAGTTATAGACGGACCACCCCAGCGCACCGACTGCGACAGG
>JBDTSA010000037.1:0-9809 GCA_039931335.1 Acidobacteriota bacterium | reverse complement strand
AGATCCTGGAACCACATGCCGGCGATGAACAGGAAGTTCCACGGGTCCTGACGACGTTTCTCAATATCTTCAGCCGTGCGATCCGGGCCGACCTTTCCGTAATCTTTACCCGACAACCCAAACGACTTGTCGAACTTTTTGAGGATGCCGCCTAGCGTCAAGCTGTGCGGAGCTCCGTACGGATTGTAATTCTTGAGAAGCGCGAGGCCCATCATGAGATTCGAGAACCACTTTCCGCGGTTCGTATCCGTGATGTGCTGCATATCGGTAACCAATCCCTGGATGTTCAGAAACTGCGGCACCGGAGCCATTTCCTTCGTCTCCTTGTTAACCATCACCGCAGTGCCGACACCGCAGTTCGGGTGGCAGCCGCAGCTGACCTGTCCCCAATCCGATTCGGGACCGTGAACGACGTCAGCAAAATCGGCGAACGCTCCCATCAGAGAAAGCGGGAACCAGTCGCGAGTCGGTTCCGTGATCCCAACCTGATCGTGTACATCGTGCGCGAGATGAGCAAGAGTGTAACGCTGCTGAAGGCGACGCTGTTCAGTGATCAGCTCGTCGCGTCCGGTGAACGACACCGGCTGGAACGCGATGAACGAGATCTTCTTAGGATTCTCAAGTGCAAAGCGAATGATCGTACCGACCTGATCATTGTTAATGCCGTTGACGAGTGTTGTGACGAGAATGATGTCGACGCCGGCTTCGTGCAGGTTGTTGATCGCACGAAGTTTTACGTCAAACAAGTTGCCGATCTGGCGGTGCGAGTTGGCATCGTTTCCGATACCGTCAAACTGCAGATACACAAACCGAAGCCCGGCTTCGGCGGCTTCGCGGCAAAAATCTTTCGACTTTGCAAACTCGATACCGTTTGTCGCAGCCTGGACCGAATTATAACCAACCTTGCGGGCATAACGGATCGCGTCCAGGAAGTAAGGCGACAATGTCGGCTCACCGCCCGAGTACTGAACCGACATCTGACGACGCGGTTTGATCTGGATGGCATTGTCGAGGATCTCACTAACATCCTCCATCGAGAGCTCGTGAACGAAACCGACCTGGTTGGCGTCCATGAAGCACGGATCGCACATCATGTTGCAGCGATTTGTGAGATCGACGGTCAACACCGCGCCGCGGCCGTATTTGACCGACGACGTGCCGTGATTGTGCAGCTTCTCATCGTTATGTGCCTCGATGTCGCGGCCGGGGAACAGAGATTCGATATGCTGCAGGAATTTCGAATCGATCGCCATCATATCTTCGAAATGTCCGTGCGTCGGGCAATCTTTGATCATCCACACCTGACCATCGCGCTCGATGATCTGAGCCTTGATCTCGCCGACATTCTCATTGATGAGTGCCGAAACCTCGCGATTACCGCTGAGAATTTCTTCACGTGCTTCGATCACGCAGTTCGGGCAGAGCGAGTCCGTCTGTCGCGGAAAGCCCAGGGTCGGCTTCGATTTCTGCCACGATTTCAAAAGCGGCTTATCCGACCACTTCGGTATGAACGACGGATTTGGTTTGAATTGATTTACGGACTTGATAGCGTTGAACGCGCCCTTTGCCACGTATGTCAGTCCCTTTTCAAAGTGTTTTACTGGTCTCATGTATATATGTATCCCCAAAAAAGCGTTCTGCTTACAAAATCTCAAATTAAAAAATGGTTTGGATCGAGCAGCGAGTCAAAGTTGACTGAAATTATATGAGCAAGAGCTGTGCCCCGGAGCCCGTATCTGAAAAGTGATTATAACCTTTGTATTTATCGCGTTTAGCTAAATTCACGGCGATACTTTTTAATTCACCACATGAGGCAAAATGACACAAACGGGCGACACAGTCAATCTGGTGTCTTTTCGATACGGGCTTTAGGCGGCCGGAGAGTCCGATTTTCTGTCATGAGGATCGACTTTTCTTCATCGATTAAACCATCGCTTAACCACAGGCTTCGTAAGCACTCCGAGTGTGAAAAACAAGTTCCGTCTGACTCCAGTCTTTTTCGCATCGATCGACGGGTAGTCACCACCGAAGATAAAACGGTTCACCGGACGTTCACTTTAAGCGCCAGACTTAACTCGTACCTGAGGCAAAATCTCTTTAATAACTGAAAACACAAGAGATACAAAAAAATCGGAAGTGCTTTACACGCATAACTGATTATGCTAAATTTTCAAACACTTCAAGGGAAATTGGGTCACTTGTTCGCCCGAACAAGAAAGTATTCAGCCAAAAGGTGTTGAGAAAGGTACGGGTAGTCGAGAACTGTTCACAAGTAGTTTTTCGTTCCAGGGGTATTTATGTCTATCCGCTTCGGGACGTCGGGCTGGAGAGCGATAATCGCCGACGAATTTACGTTCGACAATGTTAAGCGGGTAACTGAAGCAGTTTGCAGCTATTTGACAACTGAAAGTTCGTTCGCAGGGCAAACGCTGATCGTCGGATGCGATTCGCGGTTTATGGGCGAGAAGTTTTCGTCCGTCGCCGCCGAGATTGCTTCACGAAAAGGATTTCGCGTTCTGCTTTGCCAAGGTTTGACGCCGACACCAACGATATCGCACGCGATTCGCAGCGAACACGCAGCCGGCGGTCTGAATTTCACAGCTTCGCATAATCCGCCCGAATATCAGGGCATCAAGTTTTCAACTGCGGACGGCGCTCCGGCGATGCCCGATGTTACTAAGAAGATCGAAGCGGCGATCGAGGGCGGTGTGAAGGTTACCGACACCGATGGCGGCTCAGTCGAGAAATACGACCCGAGGCCCGCTTATCTGGACGACCTCAGGTCGAAAATAAATTTCGACGCGATCGGAAGATCTGGAGCCGGGTTTGCTTATGACGCACTTTGGGGAACGGGCCGCGGTTACCTTGATCGAATCCTTCGAGAGGCGGGCTGCGAGGTCGAAACTCTCAACGATTGGCGGGACGTTACGTTCGGCGGTCGGTCACCGGAACCTGGCGAAGATCATCTCGACGAGCTTCGGGAAACCGTAAAGGCGAAGAAGCTTAAGCTTGGCATAGCGACAGACGGAGACGGTGACAGATTCGGGATCATTGACAGTGACGGCACGTTCATTACGCCTAATCAACTGATTGCAGTGTTGGCGGACTATCTCGCTGAAAGCCGAGGTTGGACGAACGGAATTGCACGAAGCGTTGCGACGTCGCACCTCATTGATCGAGTCGCAAAAGAGCGGAACTTGAAATTGTATGAGACGCCGGTCGGCTTCAAGTTCATAGGGGAATTGATAAATAAAGACGAGATCATTCTCGGAGGCGAAGAATCGGCGGGGCTTTCGATCCGCGGCCATTACCCCGAAAAAGATGGCATCCTTGCTTGTCTTTTGGCAATCGAAGCGGTCACTGTACGACAGGCCAGCCTGGGGAAACAGCTCGAAGATCTATACAGACGCGTCGGTAAGCTTGAGTCGGGACGAATTGGAGTAAAGCTCAACGACGACGTCTCCAGGCGATTGAAAGAAAAGCTTGCTGAAGAGCCAGCCGAGATCGGCGGGCGAAAAGTTGAAAATATTAATCGATTGGACGGCGTGAAGTTTTTATTCGCCGGCAACAGTTGGATGTTGATGCGTCCCTCCGGTACCGAGCCGATGGTTCGGATTTACGCGGAGAGCGAAGATAAGCAGGATTTGGAGGAACTACTTGAAGAAGGGCGCCGCTACTTACTCGAATAGATCGCGAAAACCGAGAAACTCGGTGAAGCTTCCGCGGAAGACCGGCTCGATCATGCCGCGTTGGGTGCCGTACGGATCTACTGCTTTGTTTGCTCTGATCCTTTGCTTCACGATCAACTTTAGGGCTTTTACCGAACTGAATCGTGAGGTTGAACAGCACGAGAGTTTGAATCAGGAAATTGAAAAGTTAACCAGCGAGAATCTGAATCTGCAGGAAGAGATTTACTACCTGCACAACGATTCGAGCGTCATCGAACGCGAGGCCAAGAAGTTTGGTTTTCAGCGTCGGGAGAAAAAAGTTTCAGTGCCAGTTGATAGATAAGCGGAGAAATTTGTCTGCTGGCACAATCACCAACCAATAAAAACTGCCTTTTGCCTATCATCTCCGCATAGCCAACAGTAAAACCTTCCGTAAAATTCGCGGCTCGTGTTTCCCGAACACGAGCCGCACCACTTTTAAATTTTGGATTTTGAAGTGAAGGTCACTGACTCTCCAAATTTCAAATCTCAAATTTCAAATCCGCAATCCCAAATCCGCAATCCGAAATCGGTCGCAAATCTCATAACGCTCGGACCATTTCGATCACGTTCTCAAGTTGGATGTCTTTGATATCCGCAACATTCGCGCAGATCTCCATCAACAGCCGATCCTGAGCATTTCCTTTTTCCTTTGCCACAGAATAAGGCAAGTCTTCTCGAAAAGTAACCATCGAGTATTTCGAAAAGTAATCCGGAAATGTTTGTTCAAGTTTGGTCTCGAGTTCGCGCTTGCGTTGGAACACCGGATCGGCGGTAGCATCGCGCATTTCATAAAAATTTTCTTCCGCCATGTCGGCGATTGCATCGGTATTAACCTTTCGCAGTTCGCCATATCGTTCGTAAACTGCTTTCCAATCGACCGACCCACCCGCTACCGCAGGTGGTACTGACAGATCGGATCCATCCGCTATCGCAGGCAGGGATGACACCAGCAAATCAAGCACACGCACATCCTCGAACGCACAGTTCATTCCCTGGCCGTAGAAGGGAACGACAGCGTGCGCTGAATCTCCCAACAGCAACGATTTTCCACCGGCATTCCATGGCCAGCATTTAACCGTACCGAGTTGGCCAGTTGGATTGTCGAAGAAATCGTGCGCGAGTGTTGGCATCAGCGGGACTGCGTCGGGGAACTCACGTGTGAAAAAATCCAAGACTGCATTTGGTGTTGTCAGTTGATCAAACCCCGGCTGAGAGCTGGAATCAGACCCGGGAGCGGTAGCGACCGCGGACTTGTTCTCAGAGAGAATCACGCCCTCGGCGGAAACCGCCGCCGCCCCTCCTTCGTCAACCGGGGAGTTTCTGTGCGCGAGAAACAATGTACATGTAAAACTTCCATCCGAGTTCGGCAGCGCGATCATCATGAACTGATGACGCGGCCAGATGTGAAGTGCGTTCTTCTCAAGAAGAAATTCACCGCTCGGCCCAGGCGGAATGTGAAGTTCCTTATAGCCGTGCTCAAGAAAAACGGATGAGGCCTGAAATCCGGGCAGGTGTTTTTCCATCGACTGCCGCACCCCAGATCCGGCGCCGTCTGTCGCGATAACAGTGTCGGCTCGTCGTGACCGTCCGCTCTCAAATAATATCTCGCCCGACGCACAGTCGAAATCAACACATCGCTCAGTGAACACGAATTGCACGCCCGGATATTTTTCGGCCTCGTTGATGAGCGCGATATTCAACCCGGCCCGCGAAACGGAGTTGATGTACTCGCCTTTTCTTCCGCTATATGGAAGGAGTTTGGTCTCACCCGACACGGCGTGGATCATGCGACCGGACATCGGGATCGCTTCGGCGAGCATGTACTCGTCCATTCCAACTTCGCGCAGCGCCGCGATGCCGCGATCCGATAACGCAAGATTGATCGACCGTCCTGCGGCGACATCTTCGAGGCGCATGTCGCCTCTCGATTCGTACACATCGACCTCGATCCCGCGCTTTGCGAAATATATCGCGAGCAGCGATCCGGCCAGTCCGGCACCGATGATGACTACTTTCGACATATCAAATTTCTACCCGCGGATTTCGGTGAGAACGCGCGGTGAGAAAAAAGTTTCCCGCCGCGAGCTCCTCGATCACTGCGTTCATGATTTCAGGCACCCCTTCAGAATCTCCGCGAACCGATAGACATCCGTGAATGAATTGTAGAGCGGAGCCGGAGCGACGCGGATCACATCGGGTTCGCGCCAGTCTGCCGATACGCCGCGAGAAGTAATTTCATTGAACAGACGCTTGTCGGCGTCTTTTACCCGGATCGATAGCTGGCATCCGCGCTGTTCAGGATCGGACGGAGTTATTACCGAGATCCGTTCGTCACGAATCTCGCTCAGAAGGAATTCGAGATAGCCGGTCAGCTTCACCGATTTTTCGCGCAGAGCGTGCATTCCAACTTCATCGAAGATCTCGAGCGAGGCGCGCAGCGCAGCCATTTGAAGGATCGGTGGATTCGAGATCTGCCAACCTTCGGCTCCGCGGATCGGATGAAACTCCGGGCCCATCAGGAAACGCGTCGCCTTGTCGTGCCCCCACCATCCGGCGAATCGCGGCAGATCGAACGCGTCGGCGTGGCGCTCGTGAATGAAGGCTCCGGCTACCGCACCCGGTCCGCCGTTTAAATATTTATAAGAGCACCAAACAGCAAAGTCCACGTCCCAGTCATGTAAATGCAATTCGAGATTTCCCGCAGCGTGCGCGAGATCGAAACCGACTACCGCTCCGCTTTTGTGCCCGGCATCCGCTATCGCCTCCATGTTGAAAGCCTCGCCGGTGTAATAGTTCACGCCGCCAATTAACACCAGCGCGAGCTGTTCGCCTTCGCGTTCGATCGCGCGAACAATATCTTCGGTCCGTAATGTTGACTCGCCCTCACGCGGCGTGAGTTCGATCAATTTGTTTTGAGTCCCGCCTTCAAGAGGCCGCGACTCAGAAGAGGCGATACTTGAAACGGAGCCATGGAATTCTAACTGCGACTCAACCGCATACCGGTCCGACGGGAACGCGCCTTTCTCGATCATGATCTTCGTGCGATCTCCCGACGGTCGGTAAAACGAAACCATCATCAAGTGAAGATTCACCGTCAAAGAATTCATCACGACGGTCTCGATCGGCGTCGCTCCGATGAGCCGCGCCACCGGTCCGGTCAAAAACTCGTGGTAGGGAAGCCACGGATGTTTCGCGTTTACGTGACCTTCGACGGCGAGCGTTTCCCAATCTTTCAGTTCTTCTTCAACGTATCCGCGAGCGGTCTTCGGCTGCAGGCCGAGCGAGTTGCCGGTGAAGTAGATAACCTCTGTCCCATCAACCTGTTCAGGTATAAAGAATTTTTCCCTCGAACCTTTTAGCGGATCGCGCGTATCCATTCTACCGGCGAAGTCCGGCGACGCTTCGAATTCAGACATTGATGGCTTCATCATTTTGTTAATTGAATTTAATTGATAACTCGCGCTTTTGAAAGTGAAGCAGCCGGAACGGCGTCTTCAGATTACGAACCGCGATATTTCTGATTCGAAGCGTTGATACATAGAGACGAAAGTTTTCGCGTAACCAGTGGAAGAAAACTTTCGTCATTTCATACAAAGGAGAAAAAGTAATCATGAAAAAATTAATTCAGATCTGTTCACTACTTAGCTTGCTTGTTCTATTCACGGCCGGCGCGACGTTTGCTCAAAACGGGTTCGGCACGGACGTAAACATTCCATTTGCCTTCAACGTCGGCGATCACGCTTACGAGGCTGGCGAGTACATCGTAAAGCTCGACAAGATGGGAACCGGCATGGCAACTTTGTCGATCCAGAACACGAAGACCGACGAGGTCCAGAGAGTGTTGTTGAACGCAAATGGCGATAGTGCGGCTGACGATGTGCGGCTCGTTTTTGACACGATCAACGGACAGCGATATCTAACGAAGCTGAAGACGACTGATCGTACATACGCGATCGTCGGATCGAAACCCGATAAGGATGCGGCAAAGGCTCGAAAAGTAAAAGCAGGTGAAACCGGCGGCGGTGCGAACCTCTACTAATTTCGTTTATTGATTAAGAGCGAGGCCCGGCGAGTCATAATTCGCCGGGCTTTCTATTTCATGCGAACCTCTTCTTATCGAGACCGAGCCAGTTCAGCGCAGCGCCGTGAAGAAGCTTCGATCTAATCTCGTCGCCATAGCCCATTGCCTCGATCAAGCGGCCCGGCTCGGCTTCGCCAAGCGGAAACGGATAATCGCTGCCGAGCGCGATTCGTTCGGCTCCGACGAGATCGATCAGGTAATCGAGCGCCGCAGGTTCGTGAACTAGCGAATCAAAGTACATGCGATTCAGATATTCCCGCGGGCTGTGCGGATTGTCGATCGCACAGAGATCGGGCCGGACATCATAGCCGTGTTCGATCCGCCCGATCGTCGCCGGGAACGCTCCACCGCCGTGAGCAAAACAGATTCGCAGACGCGGTAAACGTTCCAGAACGCCGGCGAAGATGAGCGAGCAGATCGCACGCGAAACTTCGGCCGGCATCCCGACGAGCCACGGCAGCCAATACTTTTGCATGTCGGCCTCGCCCATCATGTCCCATGGGTGAACGAAGATCGCCATGCCGAGCTCTTCACACGCGGCGAAAAATTCAAAGAACTGCGGTTCGCCGAGATTTAGCTGATTCACGTTTGTCCCGATCTGAACCCCGACAAGCCCGATGGACTTGCATCGCCTGAGCTCGTCGATCGCGAGCCGCGTGTCCTGCATCGGCAATGTCCCAAGACCGACGAAGCGAAGCGGGAAATCCGTAACGATATCGGCGATGTGATCGTTGAGAAATTTTGCGACCTCAAGTCCGTCCTGCGCTTTCGTCCAATAGCCGAACATAACCGGAACCGTAGAGAGGACCTGTACGCGCACACCGAGATAATCGATCTCCTCGATGCGTTTTTCGGGGCTCCAACAATTCTCTTCGACGTTGCGAAACGATTTGCCGTCGTCGTGGACCATCCGCGCGCAGCATGGCTTGTAATGGTCTAGGGTGATGAACCCGCCGTAACCAAATTTGGTTTTCCAATCGGGAATATCTTTCGGAAGTATGTGAGTGTGGACGTCGATCTTTAGCATTGATCAATTCAATATTGGGCTAAGGTCCGAGTCAGCGAGGTCGCCCGGCTTCCGATTCGGAAACCATGCGTCGAGATCTGCCTGTTGGAATTTGCTCGTCGGTTCCGTGATGCGGGCTCCGTCAGCGAAGTAGATGACCGTCATCACCTCGCGCATCTTCGTCGATCGATTCTCATTCGCCGAATGTATAGTCCATCCGAGATGGAATGTCGCGTCGCCTGCTGACATTCGTTCCGGACTTGAGATCGCAAATCCCTTTTCCGCGACGTATCGAGTGTAGATCACTTCGCTTTCATCTGAGATCTCTACACTTTCAATTGGACCGTCGAGATGCGAGCCCGATGCGAACCGTATCAAACCCATCGCGTCATCGATATCGACTAGTGGCATCCACATCGTGATCATCTTGTCAGTGTCGAGCGGCCAATAGAATTTATCTTGATGCCATGGCGTACGGCCACCGCCCGCTTCTTTGAACAATGCCTGGTCGTGATAGAGACGAACTTTCTCAACTCCAAGCAGATCGGCAGCGATCTGGGCGAACCGTTTCTCAAAAACAAATCGCTTCACCGTGTCGCCTCTGTGCCAGAGATTCGTGACCTGCAGGAACGCTTTGCCGTACGTATCGCGAACTTCTATCGCGCGGTCTTCGCTCGTCAGACGAAGGGTTGCGTCTCGTATCGAATTGCGGTGCTCTGCGATGTCGATGCCCTCGGCAGCGCCGCGAACTAGCACGTGACCGTTACGCCAGAGCTCTGCAGCCAATTCTGATTTCGTTGTGTGTCCGGCAATCATTTCGGCGTTCCAACCGTTGCGGTTCGTTATCCAGATTCACGAACCCAGAAGTCCGCGTACTCGACAACGAGACCAAACTCATCGACAGTGATGTCCTTTTCAAAACCTGTCGAGCTGCGGTAGTTGTAAATCGTCTCGCTTTTCCTTGTGTAGGTTTGCTCCAGCGGCTCAATCGTGAAGGAAGGGAACCGCAACC